>JBNMMB010000001.1:0-108476 GCA_050875105.1 Prevotella sp.
GAATTACACTCTGTTGTTGAGACAGCAAAAAAGCACAACCAAACTCCTTTCAATGCCATTCAAGCCTTGTTCGAGGTTTGACGACTCGTCATGCACCTACCGCTGAATAGTTACTCAGACCACCAAATACGTTAATTCATGCTAAATAAACCAAGAGTTGGCATGAAAGGCGCATGATTATTTGGCAATTTGCTTGATAAGCCGTATTTTTGTGAGCAAAATAACATTCGCGAAAACAACACTGACAGTGAAAAAGCTACTACTTATCCTATGGGCGATCATTCCGTTCCTGAGCCTACAGGCGGAAGACCCCGACTCCCTCTATGCCAAGGACATGTTGCCCATTGGCGCCATGGCACCCGAGATGGTCATCGATTCGGCAAGCAACGTCACCTTGGAGTCGTTGCGCGGCCGCTACGTCGTGCTGCATTTCTGGGCCTCCTGGTGTCCCGACTGCCGCCGCGACATGGCTGAGGTCAACGACTTGTCGTATGTCTACAACTCCGACAGCATCGTCTTCATCCACGTGTCATACGACACCAATAAGGAGGCTTGGCAGAAATACATCGAAGACAACAAGATGTTTGGCCTGCAACTCTCAGAGATGAAGAAGATGCGAGAGTGCGCCACCTACAAGTTGTTTAAGATCAACTGGATACCCGCCTACTACGTGATCAACACCGAGGGCCGCATCATCGAGCGCACGGTGGACGTGAAGAAGTTGGCACGCCGCATGACGTTGCTCGACCGCTCGCGCATCCACATCCCCCGGAGCAAGATGTCGAAGAACCCCGAATACAAGGGCGGCGAGACCATGCTCCGCTATTATCTCGCCAAGAGCATCAAGTATCCGCGCGTGGCCAGCAACTACGGTCTGGAAGGCCAGACCACCGTGAAGTTCATGGTCGAGGCCGACGGCAAGATCACCAACGCCCGCGTCATCGACAACAAGATCACCGTGGAAGACAAGCTGCCGTTCCAGAAGCTCCGTGGCGACACCAAGCAGCGCACCCGCCAGGAGGCCCTCGACGCCTTTGCCGAGGAGGCCCTGCGCGTCATCAACGAGATGCCCAACTGGAATCCCGGCAAGCGCTACGGCATGCCCATCAAGGTGGAATACGAGTTGCCCATCAACTTCAAGATGAAATACAACACCGACGACGTGTGGTCGGGGCATTCATAAGGAGCCGCCATGTCTGTGATACATCTCAAGGACATCAACAAGACCTACTTTGGCGCCCAACCCCTGCATGTGCTCAAGGGCGTGAGCCTCGACATCGAAGCCGGCGAACTGGTGTCGATCATGGGGTCGTCGGGGTCGGGCAAGTCGACCCTGCTCAACATCCTCGGCATCCTCGACAACTATGACAGCGGCGAGTACCTGCTCGACGGCACCCCCATCAAGGACCTCAGCGAGACCCGCGCCGCCGAGTACCGCAACCGCATGATCGGCTTTATCTTCCAGAGTTTCAACCTCATCAGTTTCAAGACCGCCGTGGAGAATGTCGAGCTGCCCCTGCTCTACCAGGGCGTGAGCCGCCGCAAGCGCCACCGCATGGCCATGGACTTCCTCGACCGGCTGGGCCTCGCGCCCTGGGCCGACCACTACCCCAACGAGATGTCGGGCGGCCAGAAACAGCGCGTGGCCATCGCCCGCGCCCTCATCACCGACCCGAAGATCATCCTGGCCGACGAGCCCACGGGCGCCCTCGACTCGAAGACCAGCCTGGAGGTGATGGAACTGCTGAAGCAGCTCAACCGCGACGAACACAAGACCATCGTCGTGGTGACCCATGAGAGCGGCGTGGCCAACGAGACCGACAAGATCATCCACATCAAGGACGGGCTCATCGGGAGCATCGACGACAACCATGAGCACAACGCCAGCATCTTCGGTGGCGGAACCATCATGAAGTAAGGAGGCACCATGCTCGACACCATCCAGGAAATCTACGCCACCATCCACCGCAACAAGTTGCGCACCGCGCTCACGGGTTTTGCCGTGGCGTGGGGCATCTTCATGCTCATCGTGCTGCTGGGCGCTGGCAACGGCCTCATCCACGGCATGACCAACAACATGGGCGACTTCCTCGCCAACTCGATGGTGGTCTTTGGCGGACAGACCTCCAAGCCCTACAACGGCCTGAAGGAAGGCCGCTACATCACCCTCGACGACGGCGACATCAGCACCACACGCCAACGCTTCAGCGCCAACGTGCAGACTGTCGGCGCCGAGATGCAACAGTCGGGCATCACCATCTCGCTGGGAGAGAACTACGTCAGTTCCACCCTCTGCGGCGCCTACCCCAGCGAGGCCACCATCAACAAGACCCACATGCTGGCCGGCCGCTTCATCAACGACATCGACCTCGACCAGCAACGCAAGGTGCTCGTCATGGGCGACGACCAGGCACGCGAACTCGTGGCCGGCGACGGCACGGCACTGGTGGGCCAGACGGTCAAGGTGGGCGACTTTGCCTTCCGCGTGGTGGGCATCTTCAAGAGCGACAACAGCGGCATGGGCACCGACGCCTACACCGCGTTCACCACCCTGCGCACCATGTTTGGACGCGGCGACAAGGCCGACCGCATCCTGTTCTCCTTCCACGGCCTCAACAGCGAACAAGCCAACTCCGACTTTGAGCGGCAATACAAGGCCGCCATCAACCGCAACCACGGCGCCGCCCCCGACGACGAGGAAGCCACATGGCTGTGGAACCGCTTCACGCAAAACCTGCAGATGAACACGGGCATGTCGATCATCCGGCTGGCCCTGTGGATCGTGGGCATCTTCACCTTGCTGTCGGGGGTCGTGGGCGTGAGCAACATCATGCTCATCTCCGTGAAGGAGCGCACACGCGAGTTTGGCATCCGCAAGGCCATCGGCGCCAAGCCAGCAGGCATTCTCCGCCTCATCATCACCGAGAGCGTCGTCATCACCACCTTCTTCGGCTACATCGGCATGCTGCTCGGCATCGCCGCCAACCAATACATGGACGCCACGTTGGGCCACCAGTCCACCGACCTGGGCTTCGCCAAAGTCTCCACCTTTCTCAACCCGACCGTGGGTCTCGACGTTTGCGTAGAGGCCACGCTGCTCATGGTGCTGGCTGGCACGTTGGCCGGTCTGCTGCCCGCTATCAAGGCCGCACGCACACGCCCCATCGAAGCCCTGCGGGCCGAATGACCACCGACAGGACACCCATCACCGACTAAACCCCTTACACCGTGAGATTTGACATAGACCACTACCGCGAGATCCTCGACACCATCACCCGCAACAAGGCACGCTCCTTGCTGACGGGCTTCGGCGTGTTCTGGGGCATCTTCATGCTCGTGGCGCTGGTGGGTGGCGGACAAGGACTGAAAGACCTGCTGTCGGCCAACTTCGAGGGCTTCGCCTCGAACAGTCTCATCCTCTTCCCCCAATCGACCACCAAACCCTATCACGGCTTCCGCAAGGGGCGCGACTGGGGCCTCACCTACAGCGACATCGAACGGCTGAAAGTCCAAGTGCCACAGCTCGACGTGGTCAGTCCGATGCTCTCGCGCTGGGGAGGCTTCGCCGTCCACGATGACAAGAAGAGCAGTTGCTCGTTCAAGGGCGTGCTGCCCAACTATGCCGAGGTGGAGGCACCCAAACTCTTCTACGGGCGATACATCAACGAGATGGACATCGCCGAAGGACGTCGCGTCTGCGTCATCGGCAAGCGCGTCTACAAGAGTCTCTTCCCCGGTGGAGGCGACCCCTGCGGCCAGCGCATACAGGTCGACTCAGCCTACTACCAGGTGGTGGGCGTCGACTATTCCGACGGCAAGATGAGCGTCAACGGCAGTGCCGACGAGACCGTGGTGGTGCCCATCAGCCTGATGCAACAGGCCTACAACCGAGGTGACAGCATCGACCTGCTCTGCATGACGCTCCGCACGGGCTACCGCACCAAGCAAGTGCAAAGCCGCATACGCTCTGTCGTGGCGCAAGCCCACGATGTGGACCCGACAGACGAGAAAGCCCTGTTCATCATCAACACCGAGGTGATGTTCTCCATGGTCGACAGTCTCTTCCACGGCGTCAACATCCTCATCTGGCTGGTGGGCATCGGCACCCTGCTGGCCGGCGCCATCGGCGTGAGCAACATCATGATGGTGACCGTGCGCGAACGAACGACCGAGATCGGCATCCGACGGGCCATCGGCGCCACGCCACGCATGATCCTCTCGCAAATCATATCGGAGAGCATCGCCCTGACCCTTGCCGCGGGCATGGCCGGCATCATCTTTGCCATCGCCATCCTGCAACTGCTCGAACTGGCCAACACCAGCGACGGCATCACTGCCGCCCACTTCCAGGTGGACTTCTGGACGGCCGTCGGGGCCCTGGTGTTGCTCACCGTGCTGGGCGTGCTCGCCGGCCTGGCGCCAGCCCTCAGGGCCATGAGCATCAAGCCCGTCGACGCCATGCGCGACGAGTGACCCGCATCCCATCCGAACAAACAACACACCTATAACAAAACAGATCGGGGCGCGCCCCACGGAACGTCCCGGCCGTGACTAAAGATTATGAAGAAGTATTTCAAGATTGTCCTTGCCGTCCTCATCCTCCTGGTGTTCATCGGCACGTTTGTTTTCCTCTGGTTCAAGAGCCAGCCACAGCCTGTGGAGTATGATGAGTTCACGGTCAAGACCACCGACATCCGCAAGACCACCATCATCACCGGCCGCATCGAGCCGCGCAACGAGGTCAACGTGAAGCCCCAGATCTCGGGCATCATCACCGACATCTACAAGGAGGCGGGCCAGAACGTCACCGCCGGCGAGGTCATCGCCAAGGTGAAGGTCATCCCCGACGAGAGCCAGCTCAGCTCAGCGCAAGCGCGCATCCGCCTGGCCGCCATCAACGCACGCCAGGCACGGGTGGACTATGAGCGCGAGAAGACACTCTACGACAAGGGACTGGTCAGCGGCGATGAGTATGACCAGAAGCGCAAGGCTTGGCAACAGGCCAACGAGGAGGTGCGTGCTGCACAAGACAACCTCGAGGTGGTGCGCGACGGCGTGTCGAAGGAAAACGCCAGCAACTCATCGACGCTCATCCGGTCGACCATCAGCGGCCTCATCCTCGACGTGCCGGTGAAGGTGGGCAACACCGTCATCCTGTCGAACACGTTCAACGACGGCACCACCATCGCCACCGTAGCCAACATGGGCGACCTCATCTTCCGTGGCAATGTCGACGAGACCGAGGTGGGACGCCTGGTCACGGGCATGCCCATGAAGATCACCATCGGCGCCATGCAAGACGAGCACCTGCATGCTTCACTGGAGTACATCTCTCCGAAGGCCACGCAAAACAACAGCGCCAACCAGTTTGAGATCAAGGCGGCGGTGCACGTGGGCGGCACCAACAAGATACGGTCGGGCTACAGCGCCAACGCCGAAATCATGTTGGCCGAAGCCAAGCAGGCGCTGACAGTGCCCGAGAGCGCCATCACCTTCGAGGGCACGAGCACCTTTGTCTACATCGTCAAGGAGGCCAACGGACAGAAGACCTACGAGAAGCGCCGTGTCACCACAGGACTGAGCGACGGCATCAACATCCAAGTCGTGAGCGGCCTGAAGAAGGGCGATCGCGTGCGGGGTCCGCAGAAGGTGAAGGACGACAGCACCAACAACCAATGACCGACAGCCACACGACCATGACTAAGGCATTGTTCTTCGACATCGACGGCACGCTCGTCAGCTTCCACACCCACAGGATACCCGACAGCACCGTCGAGGCCCTGCGACGGGCGAAGGCCCACGGCGGGCGCGTCTACATCTCCACGGGGCGCCCCGTGGGCTTCATCAACAACCTCGGACAGATCGCCGACCTCATCGACGGCTACATCACCACCACCGGTGCGCTCTGCATCGTCGGCGAGGAGCGCTTTGGCCTCCACAGCATCGAGCCCCACGACGCCGAGACCGTCATCGCTGCCTGTCGCGAGATGGGCAAGTCGTGTGTGGTGGTCGGCGAAGAGCACATCTCCGTCATCAACGACTCGGCCGAGCTGACGCGCCAGTTTCGCGAAGGGCTGAATCTCGATTTCGATTTCGCCCCCCTGTCGACGACGCTCCGCGAGCCACTGCTCCAGTTGAGCCCCTTCTTCACCACCGAGGAAGAACAGGAGGTGATGAGCCACCTGTCGGCCTGTGCCAGTTCGCGCTGGCATCCCGCCTTCACCGACATCACCCATCGCGACGCCGACAAGGGCAAGGCACTCCTGGCCATGTGTGAGCACGAAGGCATCGCGCCCTGCGACACCATGGCCTTCGGCGACGGCGGCAACGACATCCCCATCATCCGCCAGGCGGCCATCGGCGTGGCCATGGGCAACGCCAACGACGAGGTGAAGGCCGCCGCCGACTATGTCACCACGACAGTCGACGACGACGGCGTGAGCCAGGCGCTGAGCCACTTCCACATCATCTGACCACTCGCCCATGGAGGCGCTCCCCGTCTCCCGACACGGCGCCCAGCGGCCAAAAAGGAAAAAATCTTCATTTCTTAGCCATCAATCTATACTCTTTTTCAAATATAAAGCGTACCTTTGCGCTGAAATTGCGACCCGGCTTCCGTCTTTCCCCACACCAGGGGAGGGCAAACGGCGAGTCCGGCCTAATGGAAACAATCATCAGGAAAAGAAAACAAAAAGGATTATGGCAATCGTAAACCAAAAGGTTTGGAAAGAGTTTCGCGACTATGTGATGATCGGCGTCGGCATGATCTCCTACTGCATAGGCTGGAACATCTTCCTGCTACCTAACAACATCACCACAGGCGGCGTGCCAGGTATCGCCTCCGTCGTCTTCTGGGGCACAGGCTTTCCTGTGCAATGGACCTATTTCATCATCAACGCAGGCCTGCTGATCGCCGCGCTGAAGGTGCTCGGGTTCAAGTTTTGCATCAAGACCATCTATGCCGTTCTCGTGCTGACGGTGCTCACAGCCGTCTTCCAGAAACTTCCCAGTCACGCGCCCCTGCTCCACGACCAGCCGTTCATGGCCGCCATCATCGGCGCCATCTTCACAGGATCGGGCATCGGCATCGGCTTCTCTTCGAATGGCTCGACGGGTGGCACCGACATCATTGCCGCCATCGTCAACAAGTATCGCGACATCTCGCTGGGCCGTGTCATGATGCTCTGCGACATCGTCATCATCACCTCTTCCTATCTCGTGTTCCACGATTGGGAGAAGGTCATCTATGGTTACGTGGTGCTCCTAGTGGCCAGTTTCTGCGTCGACCAGGTGGTGGGGTCCATGCGCCGCAGCGTACAGTTCTTCATCATCTCCGACAAGTACCAGGAGATAGCCAGCCGCATCGCCGTCTATCCCCACCGTGGCGCCACGGTCATCCAGGCGCGTGGCTTCTACACTGGCCACGAGGTGAAGATGCTGTTCATCATGGCCAAGCGTCGTGAGAGCAAGATCATCTTCAGCATCATCAACGAGATCGACCCGCACGCCTTCGTCACCCAGACCAACGTCATCGGCGTCTATGGCGAGGGCTTCGACAAGTTCAAGGTTCACGGCAGCCATCCCAAGTCGCAAAGACTGTCGCCCGAGGAGCAGGCCGCCCTCAACCAATAAGGCGGAAGTCACACCCTTCAGACAGCGCCCGCACCCATTCGCACAGGGGTCACGACCTCGTGTGGCAGAATGGTTGCGGGCACTGTGCTTTCTGGCCCAAGCCTCCGTGGGCGGTCATCCCACCAAGGCCTGAACGGAAAGCCATCGGGGCCAAAGGCGAAAGAAATGACAGCGAAATCAAAAAAGATAAGCCACACGTGCACTTATTCAGGAAAAAACAATTAATTTTGCATTTGTATAACAAGCACCTATTAATTTATACAGACCATGATACTATTCTTCAAGACTCCCAAGGAGAACATCATTGCCACTGAGATGGACCACCAGCCCAGTGAGCAGGAGAAACAAGCCCTCTGTTGGCTTTATGGCGACGCCACGCTTGTGGACGCCGACACCCTCACAGGCTTCTTCGTCGGCCCGCGCCGCGAGATGATAACCCCATGGAGCACCAATGCCGTTGAGATCACGCAAAACATGAGTCTCACCGGCATTTCGCGTATAGAGGAGTTCTTCCCCGTGGAGAGCGAAGACGCCAGTCACGACCGCATGCTGCAACGCATGTACAACGGCCTGGACCAGCAGATCTTCACCGTCAACCACCAGCCCGAGCCCATCAAGCACGTGGACAGCATCGAGCAGTACAACGAGGAGGAAGGCCTGGCGCTGAGTCCTGAAGAGATAGAATACCTGCACAAGATCGAGAAGGAGAATGGCCGTCCGCTCACCGACTCTGAGATCTTCGGCTTCGCACAGATCAACTCTGAGCACTGCCGCCACAAGATCTTCGGCGGATCCTTCATCATCGACGGCGTGGAGCGCCCGTCATCGCTCTTCGCCCTCATCAAGAAGACCACCAAGGAGCACCCGGGCAAGATCCTGTCGGCCTACAAGGACAACGTGGCATTCGCACAGGGCCCCACCATCGAGCAGTTTGCTCCGGAGGACCAGACCACTGCCGACTTCTTCCACGTGAAGCCCATCGAGAGCGTCATCTCGCTGAAGGCTGAGACCCACAACTTCCCCACCACCGTGGAGCCGTTCAACGGCGCCGCCACGGGCACGGGCGGTGAGATCCGCGACCGCATGGGTGGAGGCACGGGCTCATGGCCCATCGCCGGCACCGCCGTCTACATGACATCTTATCCGCGCTTGGCTGCCGAGGCCGCAGGCAAGGAGGAGCCCCGCGCCTGGGAGGCTCGCATCGCCCCACGCAAATGGCTCTACCAGACACCACAGGAGATCCTGACCAAGGCTTCCAACGGTGCGTCTGACTTCGGCAACAAGTTCGGACAGCCGCTCATCACGGGTTCGGTGCTCACCTTCGAGTATCAGACCTCTGCTGCCGACACGGCAAAGCTCGCCGACGGCTCTGACGCCGAGCAGAACGTGGGCAACGCCACATCGGCCACCGGCGATGCCGTCTACGCCTACGACAAGGTCATCATGCTGGCTGGCGGTGTGGGCTACGGCAAGAAGCGCGACTGCCTGAAGAAGGAGCCCAAGGCTGGCGAGGACATCGTCGTCGTGGGTGGCGACAACTACCGCATCGGCCTGGGTGGTGGTTCCGTGTCGTCGGTCGACACGGGTCGCTATGGCACTGCCGTGGAGCTCAACGCTGTGCAGCGTGCCAACCCGGAGATGCAGAAGCGCGCCTACAACCTCGTGCGCGCCCTGGTCGAAGACGACACCAATCCCGTGACCTCTATCCACGACCACGGTTCGGCCGGTCACCTCAACTGTCTCTCGGAGCTGGCTGAGGAGTGTGGCGGCGAGATCGACATGACCAAGCTGCCCATCGGCGACAAGACGCTCTCTGCCAAGGAGATCATCGCCAACGAGAGCCAGGAGCGCATGGGACTGCTCATCGACGACGACCAGCTCGACAAGGTGGAGAAGATTGCCGCCCGCGAGCGCGCACCGTTCTATGTGGTCGGCGAGACCACTGGCGACGCCCACTTCTCCTTCGTGCAGGGCGACGGCGTGAAGCCTTTCGACCTCGACGTGGCGCAGATGTTCGGCCATTCGCCCAAGACCATCATGCGCGACCAGACCGTAATCCACCATTATGAGGACGCCACATACACCATCGACAAGATAGACGAATACCTGAACAACGTGTTGCAGCTCGAGGCTGTGGCCTGCAAGGACTGGCTCACCAACAAGGTGGACCGCTCGGTGACGGGCAAGGTGGCTCGCCAGCAGACACAGGGACAGGTGCAACTGCCACTGAGCGACTGCGGCGTGGTGGCTCTCGACTACCGCGGCAAGGCAGGCATCGCCACAGCCCTGGGCCATGCGCCTCAGGCGGGCATGGCCGACCCGGCAGCGGGCAGCGTGCTCAGCGTGGCTGAGAGCCTAACCAACATCGTTTGGGCTCCTGTGGCCACTGACCGCGAACACCCGTCGCCCGTGCAGAACCTCAACCTCTCGGCCAACTGGATGTGGCCTTGCCGCTCACAGCAGGGCGAGGACGCTCGCCTCTACGACGCCGTGCAGGCCCTGTCGAACTTCTGTTGCAGCCTGGGCCTCAACGTGCCCACGGGCAAGGACTCCCTGTCACTATCGCAGCAGTATCCTGACGGTTCCAAGGTCATCGCACCGGGAACGGTCATCGTGACGGCTGGAGCCGAGGTGAGCGACGTGCGCCAGACGGTGTCACCAGTGATGGTCAACGACAAGAACTCTTCCTTATATTATATAGACTTCTCCTTCGATGCCCAGCGCCTTGGCGGTTCGGCCTTCGCACAGACCTTGGGCAAGATCGGATCGGACGTGCCCACAGTGAAGAACCCTGAGTACTTCGCCGACTGCTTCAACGCCATCCAGCACCTCATCAAGAAGGGCTGGGTCATGGCCGGCCACGACGTGTCGGCAGGTGGCCTCATCACCACCCTGCTCGAGATGACGTTCGCCAACAAGGAGGGCGGCATGCACGTCAACCTCCACGATGTGGAGCCAGAGTCGGACGATGTGGTGAAGATCCTCTTCGCCGAGAACCCAGGCGTGGTCATCCAGGTGAGCGACTCGCACAAGCGCGAGCTGAAAGAATACCTGGAGGACGAGGGCATCGGCTACGCCAAGATCGCTTATCCCACTCCCGCCGAAAGAAAACTGGTGGTGGTGAAGGAAGGATGGAAACATGAGTTTGACATCGACGCCCTGCGCGACACATGGTATCGCACCTCTGCCCTGCTCGATGAGCACCAGAGCATGAACGGCATGGCCGCAGAGCGCTACAAGAACTACAAGAACCAACCGCTCGAGATCAAGTTCCACGACGCGTTCAAGGGCTCCTTCGCATCGCTCGGCATCAACCCCGACCGCTGGAAGGCTTCGAAGAAGAACGGCAAGGACGAGGGCAAGACTCCCGTGGCCGCCATCATCCGCGAGAAGGGAACCAACGGCGATCGCGAGATGGCCTACTCGTTGTGGCTGGCTGGCTTCGAGGTGAAGGACGTCATGATGACCGACCTCATCAGTGGCCGCGAGACACTCGACGAGGTCAACATGATCGTCTTCTGTGGTGGCTTCTCCAACAGCGATGTGCTCGGCTCAGCCAAGGGATGGGCTGGCGCATTCCTCTACAACCCCAAGGCCAAGGAGGCGCTCGACCGCTTCTATGCCCGCGAGGACACGCTGTCGCTCGGCATCTGCAACGGTTGCCAGTTGATGGTGGAGCTCAACCTCATCAACCCGGAGCACGAGCATCGTGCCCATCTGTTGCACAACGTGTCACAGAAGTTTGAGAGTGCCTTCCTCGGACTGGCCATCCCACAGAACAACAGCGTCATGCTGGGTTCGCTGAGCGGCGACAAGCTCGGCATCTGGGTGGCTCACGGAGAGGGCCGCTTCGAACTGCCTGAGCCTGAGGACCACTACAACATCGTGGCCAAATACAACTACGCTGAGTATCCTGGCAACCCCAATGGCTCCGACTACAACGTGGCGGGCATCTGCTCGGCCGACGGTCGTCACCTGGCCATGATGCCACACCCTGAGCGTGCCATCTTCCCCTGGCAGAACGCTTGGTACCCAGCCAACCACACGCACGACGACGTGACTCCTTGGATGGAAGCCTTCGTCAACGCGAGAAAGTGGATTGAAAAGAAAATCAAATAAGCATCGACGCTTCACATCATCTCAAATCCCCTCTCCCCACGGAGAGGGGTATTTGGTTGATTGCGCCAGCCATTTGTCACAGTGATGCACTAGGATTTGTCATCATAACACACAAGGACTTGTCATAGTAACACACAAGGTATTGAGCAAAAACGCGCAAAGCCTCGTCCCTACGACACGCCCAGTATTGGAAGACAGGCGCATGGCTGGATGAAATGACAACTCTCTGAACAGGAACGACCATCAACACATGGACCAGAACACAACAGAACAACCTCACAGCGCAACCCAGCAAGCCCTTGCGAAGGAGGTGAAGGCGACCAATGGACTGAAGCTCTTCACCACCTTCTTCAAGATCGGCGCTTTCACCTTGGGTGGCGGCTACGCCATGATACCCATCATCCAATCGGAAGTGGTGGAAAAAAACAAATGGATCAAGCAGGAAGACTTCATCGACCTCATCGCCATCGCACAGAGTTGTCCGGGCGTCTTCGCTGCGAACATCGCCACCTTCATCGGCTATAAGATCAACCGGGTAAAGGGAGCGGCCTGCACCACCATCGGCGCCTGCCTGCCCTCGTTTCTCATCATCCTGGCCATAGCCATGGTGTTCCGCCAGTTCATGGACGTGAAATGGATCGCCGCGATGTTCAACGGCATCCGTCCTGCCGTGGTGGCCCTCATCGCCGTGCCGACGTTCAACCTGGCCAAGAGTGCCAAGGTCACCCTCTCCAATGGTTGGATACCCGTCGTCTCCGCCCTGCTGATATGGGCACTCGGCGTCAATCCGATATGGATCATCATCGCCGCCGGCATCGGTGGTTTTCTCTATGGCAAATACATGAAATAAGACATCATGATATATCTTCAACTCTTTTGGACCTTCTTCAAGATCGGCCTGTTCGGATTTGGCGGTGGTTACGGCATGCTCTCACTCATCCAGATGGAGACCGTGCGCAACCATGCGTGGCTCTCATCGGCTGAGTTCACCAACATCGTGGCCATCTCGCAGATGACCCCTGGTCCCATCGGCATCAACTCGGCCACCTATTGCGGCTACACCGCCCTCCACAACGCCGGCCACAGCGGCTTCATGGCGGTGCTCGGATCAGCCACGGCCACCACCGCCTTGGTGTTGCCGTCGTTCATTCTGATGATCCTCATCAGTAAGATGTTCATGAAATACATGAAGACTCGCGCTGTGCAAGACGTGTTCTCCGGGCTCCGGCCTGCCGTGGTGGGCCTGTTGGCCGCCGCCACACTTCTGCTGTGCAATGGCGAGAACTTCTCCACTCCGGCCCATCCGTGGCACTTCTGCATCAGCATCGCCCTCTTCATCGCCACATTTGTCGGCACCAAATGGATTAAGATCAATCCCATCCACATGATCTGCTACGCAGCATTTGCTGGTCTCTTGCTGCTCTACTGACGCCTCTTGCCGTTTCTGCCGGCCCCAACCGGCCGACGCGGCCACCACATCCCTCTGACACCCCAAAGACAACCGACCTACCCCACAACCTAGACAACCACATGAAACCATCCAACACGGTGAAGGGATTCACCAACCGATGGATATCAGCGACCTCGTTCGGCCTGATACCCTTGTTCTCCATCCCCGTCATGACGGCAGGCATGCACCTGCCCTCAATGATGGTCTATCGCTTCGCCTTTGGCTGCCTTGGCATCCTGGCAGTGTTGCTGTGGCAACGCACCAACCTGAAGGTGTCGCTGGTGGAACTGGCAGAGATCAGTCTGTTGGCCCTTTTCTACGATGTCGAGGCGCTGCTCATGATCCTCGGCTACAACTACATGCCGAGTGGCGTGGCCACCACCTTGGTGTTCTCCTACCCCATCTGGACGGAGCTGCTCATGCTTCTGTTCTTTCATGAGCGTTTCTCTTGGCCGACGATTGGTGCCATGGCCCTCGCCTTTGCGGGCGTGGCATGCATGTCGGGCTTGGGCGGCGATGCCGACATCCAGCCCTTGGGCGTGGTCATCGAATTGGCCGCAGGCTTCTCCTACGCACTTTACATGGTGTCGATGCCACACATGCGGGTGCGCCACATGGGCGGACTGAAACTGACCTTCTATGTCTTCCTCATGGGCATGGTGTTCTTTGCCCTCTTCTCATACTTGTTCTTCGACGGTGTGGAGATGGTCAAGAGTAGCAGCATGTTCCTCAACCTCGTGTTGCTTGGCGTGGTGTCCACGGCCTTGAGCAACGTCACACTCATCCCCGCCATTGAGCAGATTGGCGCCACGCTGACCGCCATCCTGGGTGCCTTTGAGCCCCTGACGGCCATGATCATCAGCATCCTGGTCTTTGGCGACACGCTGACACCGGCCATCGGCGCCGGCTTTGTGCTCATCATCGGTGCGGTGCTGACCCTCATCCTCTTAAAAATGAAACGCCATGAAGCTTAACCGTCTCCTGTTGCCGATAGTTTGTGTGGTGGCAAACGTGGCCGTCATGGCCCAGCGTCGCCCCATGCTTCCCGTGACGTTCGACACCGACACGCCTTTCGTCCACGACCCTGTGATGGCCTATGAGGATGGTGTCTATCACGTGTTCTACACCGGACAGCACATCGGCCACATGACTTCCACCGACCGTCGCACCTGGAACGTGAAGCGCGACGGTCTCCTCCCCCACATCCCCGCATGGACACACGACAGCGTGCCGGGCTTCAGGGATCATATCTGGGCGCCCGACATCATCCGCTGGCGCGACCGCTGGTGGATGGCCTACAGCTGTTCGACCTTTGGAAAGAACACCTCGGCCATCGGTCTCCTGTCCTCGCCCTCACTTGCCGCAGCCGACTGGAAGGATGAAGGCTGCCTGGTGGCCAGCCAGGCCCGGCGCGACAACTGGAACGCCATCGACCCTGCCTTTGTCACTGATGACAACGACAGCCTGTGGTTGGCATGGGGTTCGTTCTGGGATGGCATCCAGTTGGCCCCGCTCACCCTCAGGGACGGCAAGCCCCAACTGGCCGGATACCCGCGAACCATCGCCCGTCGTTACTACCGCAATGCACCAGGCGGTCTCGTGAACCCCACGTCTAAGCATGCTGGCGTGAACGCCATCGAGGCGCCCTTCATCATGCGCCACGGCGGCTACTATTACCTCTTCGTCAGTTGGGACTACTGCTGCCGTGGCGAACAGAGCACCTACCGCGTGGTGGTGGGGCGTAGCCGTGAGGTCAGCGGTCCCTATCTCGACCGACAAGGGGTGCCGATGTACGCAGGCGGCGGAACGCCGGTCATCAGCGGAGACGGCAAGGAGTTTGAGGCGGCCGGTCACTGTGCGGCCTATCATCTCGCCGAGGGCGATGTGTTCATCTGCCACGGCTACAGCATTCCCCTGCACGGCCAGAGCATCCTCATACAGCGCAGGATGACGTGGAAAGACGGTTGGCCCGTGCTGGATAAATAACGCAACAATACCATTGAACTAAGATAAGCGCTCTGTTTGGCAAGAGCAAGAACTAAGACGAACCAACACAAACACAACAAGAAAACCTGTTACAAACAACAAAATCACAAGCAACAATGAACAAAAGACAACTCGTGGGAGCCGCCATGCTCCTCACCGCCATGACCGTTAGTGCCCAGAAGGACAATGCGCCCACGATGGGCTGGAGCTCCTGGAACACCTATCGTGTGGCCATCAGCGACAGTCTCATCCGCCACCAGGCCGACTGCATGGTGAAGACCGGCCTGAAAGCCGCCGGATACACGTACATCAACATCGACGACGGCTTCCAGGGCGGTCGTGGGAAAGACGGCAACCTGAAGATCAACCAGCACCGCTTCCCCAACGGACTGAAGCCTGTGGCCGACTACATCCACTCGCTGGGTCTGAAGGCTGGCATCTATTCGGACGTAGGGCGCAACACCTGTGGCAACTATTACGACAAGGACACCCTCTCGGTGGGTGTCGGCTTCTATGAGCACGACAACACCGACGCACAGTTCTACTTCAAGGACATGGGCTTCGACTTCATCAAGATCGACTATTGCGGAGGCGACGCACGCCAGAACACCGACCGCCTGCAGCTCGACGAGGAGACGCGCTACACCGAGATCCGAAAGGCCATCGACGCCACAGGGCGCAAGGGCATCCGCATGAACGTGTGCCGCTGGAACTATCCGGGCACGTGGGTCAGCCGCGTGGCCGACTCCTGGCGCACCACGTTCGACATCTTCGACAACTGGGGATCGGTGTCGAGCATCATCCGTGAGAACCTCTATCTCTCGGCCTACAGCAGCGACGGACACTACAACGACATGGACATGCTCGAGGTGGGACGCTCCCTCTCTGAGGAGGAAGACAAGACCCACTTCGGCCTGTGGTGCATCATGGAGAGCCCTCTGCTCATCGGCTGCGACCTGGGGTCCATCCGTCCGCAGACCCTCGAACTGCTCAAGAACCCCGAACTCCTTGCCCTCTCACAAGACCAGCCTCACCAGCAGGCATATCCTGTGGCCCAACAGAACGGCGTCTTCATCCTTGTGAAAGACGTGAAGACCCTCTACGGCACCCAGCGCGCCGTGGCGTTCTACAATCCCGCCAACAGCAGCGCCCGCGCCACGCTGTCGCTCCGCGATGTCGACCTGGCCGGCAACGTGAAGGTGCGCAACGTCTTCGACCGCAAGGATGAGGCCACCCGCACCGACGGCAAACTGGAGGTCGACGTGCCCGCACATGGTTGTCGCATCTTCGTCTTGACGGGAGCGAAGCGCCTCGACCGCCAGCGCTATGAGGCAGAAACGGCCTACATCTCCGACTACCAGGAGCTCTGGAACAACCAGGCGAAGAAGACGGGCATCTATGAGTATGACAACAACTGCTCAGCAGGCATGAAGGCCACGTGGCTCGGCAGTTCCGCGCAGAACGACCTGCAGTGGCAACATGTCAACGTGAAGAAGGGCGGCAAGAAGAAGCTCAGCTTCAAGTGCCTGTCACCCGACAAGCGCCAGTTCACGGTGAACGTCAACGGCCAGGACATCGCCACCCTGACTGTGGAAGGCAACGAGACCGTGAGCGTCTCGGCCAAGCTCAACAAGGGCAACAACATCATTCGTCTGCACAACGATGCAGCATGGATGCCCGACGTGGATTATATGACCGTGGAATAAGGTTTGCAGCCGCAAAAATGATGTTAAAGCCTTAAAAAAGGGCGTTTGCGGTTAAAATAACCTAAACATTTGAAACTTTTTAGGTTGAATGGCCGTCTACATTATAAATTTGCAACAAGCAATCACTAATAATCAGAGATATGAAAAAGAACATTTTTGTACTGGCCACGCTCGCCGCTGCGCTTCTTGTCACAAGTTGCGCCAGCAAGAAAGACCTGCAAAACTGCCAGAATGAGAACAAGGAACTGACATCCAACTTCCAGGATGCCAAGGAGAAACTGGCCGCCTCGCAAGCCCGCGTCAGCTCGCTTGAGGAGCAACTGGCCCAGCAAAAGAAGGACTATGCCGCCTTGCAGAAGAGCCTCGACAAGAGTCTCTCGAACACCAGCGACAACAACGTGAACATCTCGAAGCTCGTCGACCAGATCAATGAGTCGAACCAATACATCCGTCACCTCGTGGAGGTGAAGAGCAAGAGCGACTCGCTCAACATGGTCTTGACGAACAACCTGACCCGCTCACTGTCGAAGGAAGAGATGAAGGAGGTCGACGTGCAGGTGCTCAAGGGTGTCGTCTACATCTCGCTGGCCGACAACATGCTCTACAAGAGTGGCAGCTATGAGATCAACGACCGCGCCCAGGAGACACTGTCGAAGATTGCCAAGATCATCATGGACTACAAGGACTATGACGTGCTGATCGAGGGCAACACCGACAACGTGCCCATCAACACCGAGGCCGCCTCGATGAAGAACATCCGCAACAACTGGGACCTGTCTGCCCTTCGCGCCTCATCGGTGGTGCAGTATCTCGTCGATCACTTCGGCGTGGCACCCAAGCGCCTGACAGCCGGTGGCCGTGGCGAGTTCAACCCCGTGGCCTCCAACGACACCGAGGTGGGCAAGCAGCGCAACCGCCGCACCCAGATCATCATCACGCCGAAGCTCGACCAGTTCATGGACCTGATCGACAAGGCTCCTGAGGAGTAAGTCGCGGGCGGATCATCCACACACGAACACTTCGATTGCAGGCGCTGAGCGTCCTGCAACCATCGCCCAACAAAAGCGGGCATGAGAGTCAACCGATGACTTTCATGCCCGCTTTCTTTGTTTGCTCGTTTCGCAGGGATGGCCAAACTCCCACACCAGGAGGAGACCGGCCATCTTCAGGCGCCTCAGCGTCCGCTCCGCTTGACCAGTTGCCTCACCTCGTCAGTAAACTGCTTGTCAGCCGCGAGGTCCTCGATGTTGAGGTGCATGCGGTAGCGCCAGTAGTGGTGAGGATTGGCCGGTATGTTGATGCGCTCGGCGTTGGGGTCGGCCAGGCGCAGGCGCTCGCTGATGGCCAACCAGTCCTGGATGCTCAAGACACAGAGCATCGAGCTCGACGAGAGCTGTCCCTCCACCACCTCACGTGCCAGGTCGCCCGACAGGGGGTGTGGGGCCGCACCCTCATGGTGCATCATGACATTGTAGTACTCCTGCGTGCGCTGCTTGTCCTCGTCCCACCACTGTCGCAGCGTGGGCATGTCGTGGGTGGAGAAGGTGCAGACCGAGCGATACGGGTTGCGCTCGGGATGGCTGAAGCGCACGAACGCCTCCTTGGGCATCGACTGTATCTCGAGCGTGAGGATCTTCAGTTCGTTCATCACCCAAGGCACACAGGCCGGCACCATGCCGAGGTCTTCGGCGCAGACCAACATGCGAGTGGCCTGCACGAGGCGCGGCAACTTGCGCATGGCCCCATGATACCAGAACTGGTTGTTGCGGTGGTAGAAGTAGTCCTCGTGTATGCGGTTGAAGGCCGCCTTGTCGCTGTCCGACAGGTGCTGATAGGCATCATCGGCCTGTGCGGCGATGCGGGGATGGTAGCGGTGGATGTCCTTGTGGTCGCGGAGGAACAGCACATTGCTGATCAGGGCATAGAGGCCGTCGCGCGTCTGGTCGAGAAGGGCGCATTGGCGCGTGCGCTCCTGCTCATCGCCAACGGTCCGCCTCACTTCCTCTTTCAGGTGCCAGAAGTGGCCCTCCACCTGCCGTTGGGTGGCAAACTGTGGCCGCAGGTCCCAGCGTCCATCGTCCTTGCGCATGAGGTATTGGCGCTTCACATCGTCGGCCTGGTCGCCAAAGGTGCGCGCCACCAGTTCGTCGGTGATGAACGGTTCGCAGTAGAGACGCTCGCGGAAAGGCAACCCGTAGCGCTCGATCTCATCGCTTGTCATCGCGAGCGACGGCTGGAACTGTCCCAGGAGGCCATGCACCGACGAGACGGGGATCTCCCAGATGCGGAAGAAGCCCAGCACATGGTCGATGCGATAGGCGTCGAAGTAGCGGGCCATGTTCTGGAACCGCCGTTTCCACCACAGGCAACCATCCTTGAGCATCTCGTCCCAGTTGTAGGTGGGGAAGCCCCAGTTCTGCCCGTTCACGGAGAAGGCGTCGGGCGGAGCGCCCGCCTGTCCGTTGAGGTTGAAGTATTTGGGTTCCATCCACACGTCGCAGCCCTCACGGTTCACGCCGATGGGGATGTCGCCCTTGAGGATGACATGGCGTTGGCGCGCATACTGGTGGGCGCCAGCCAACTGCTCGCTGAGCACAAACTGCACATAGTACCAGAACTCCACATCGCGGTAAGCCTTGGTGCGCGGATTGGTCAGCGCCTCGCGCCACGCCTCATCCCAGAGGTTGTGGTCGGGCCAATCCTTGAAGTTGGGTGTGCCATAGCGGTCGCGCAGCGTGGCGTAAGCCGCATAGGGCACCAGCCACGACGAGGCCTCCTCGAAGAAATCCTTATAGGCGCGGGTGCGCATCGCCTGGTGGCCCTCTTGCTCGAAGAGCAGGCGCAGGTAGGCCATCTTGGCCCGCATCACCTCCTCATAGTCGATCTGCGGCAGGGCGTTGAGCCGCTGTCGCACCGCCTCGTAGTGGTCGCGCTGCTTGGCGTCGTTGAGAGGCGGCAGTTGGGTGAGGTCCGCATATTGCGGATGGAGGGCAAAGACGGATATGCAACTGTAGGGGTAGGAGTCGTCCTTGGTGTGGTGGAGCGTGGTGTCGTTGACCGGCAGTACCTGCAACACACGTTGCCCGGTGCAGGCCACGAGGTCGACCATCCGCTTCAGGTCACCAAAGTCGCCCACACCGAAGCTGGCTGCCGAGCGCAGCGAGAAGACGGGCACGAGGGTGCCCGCCAGTCGGGTGTCGCAGATGGGGAAGAAGGCCATGGGGATGGTGTAGACCGCAACCCTGCCCGGGCGCGGTCGTGGCAGGTCGACCGACTGGTTGCATCCCGTCTCCCAGATGGGCACGTCGGGCTGTCGGTCGTCGAAGGCCACGAACTTAAACTCATGATGGCCAGCGCCCAGGGCGTCGGCATCCACGTCGACGGTCCACTCATTGTGGTTGTGCTCGGTCATGGCGAGGGCCTTCGCCGGGTCCCAATGGCCCAAGGCGTCGGCACTGCCCACCAGGGTCAGGCGCTGGTGGTCGAGCAACTGCGGGGCGCGCACCACCAGGCGCACGGTGTTCGCATAGGCCGACGAGGGCGCATCGGCCGTCGAGCGCGGATGGATGCAGTCGGTGTAGGCAGAGGTGTAGAGGTAAGCGTCCTCGGGGATGTCCACCCAGTAGTCGTAGACCAGGTATTCCCTGGCCTTCGTGGCCGACAGGTCGAGCCTGTGGGTGAGCAGCGTCCACTCACGGCGCAGTTCGTTGTCCGCCCGCTCCAAGGCATAATAATAGTTGAGGGCCTTGCCCGCTGGTTCCAGCTCAATGGCGACATGCCATTGCTCGCCGTCGAGGGTGGTCATGTGATGGCGCTCCTCGGTGCCGTCGGCAGCCACGGTGTGGAGCACCAGCTCCTCGCCCATGCGGGTTCGGTATGCGATGTTCAGGATGATGTTCATAGTTTTTAAGTTGGTTTCTTGTCAATCGAGTCTGATGGCCAGCGACACGCTGTTGCCGTCGATGGCCACGCGGTAGCGACTGTGCTCGCCCGTGATCTTGTCGCCGACCCAGTAGCCCAGCCATGTGCCTCCGACGCCGATGGCCGCACCGGCCACCACGTCTTGCCACTCATGGCGGTTGCGCACGAGGCGGTCTACGGCCACCCCCGTGGCCACGGCATAGCCCCCGACGCTGATCCAGGGCGACACATGGCGGTACTCCTTGTCGAGGATGGCGGCGCCCACAAAGGCCACTGTGGCGTGGCCAGAGGGGAAGGCGTGGTTGTCGGTGCCGTCGGGACGGCGCTCATGGATGGCTTTTTTCAGCGCCCAGGTGGTGCCGCAGGCCAGCACGTAGCTCGTGGCGGTGTTGACCGCCAAGCGCTTCCACGAGCTGGCACTCTCCACGCCACAGGCTTTCAGCGCATAGGCCGACGCCACGGGCACGAAGCGCAACCAGTCGTCAGGGCCGTCGCCGTGATAGGTCTTCTGCGCCCTGGCGGACGAAAAGGCCAGGCTGAGCACGGCGATGAGGAGCCACAGCCGCAGGGCGTGGCGGCCCAAGAGCCGTCGGCTGTTATAGTTTTCCTTGTTCATGATACGAGTAATAATTGCCATCGGTGACGATGACATGGTCGAGAAAATAGATGCGCATGGTCTCGCATGCCTTTCTGATGCGCTCGGTGAGCTGGTCGTCCTGTCGCGAGGGGACGGTGTTGCCACTGGGATGGTTGTGGCAGGCGGCGAGCACGGTGGCGTTGCAGAGCAGCGCCTCACGCATGACGACGCGGATGTCGACAGCCGTCTCGGTGATGCCACCATGGCTGACGCGCACCTCCTTGATGAGCTTGAAGCGCTGGTTCATCAGCAGGATGTGGAACTCCTCGACGTCGAGGTCTTGCAACTTAGGGTGCATGAGGTTATAGATGGCCGTGGCCGAGCAGAGGTCGGGTCGCTCCTCGGCCTTCTCGCGGGCGCGTCGCTTGCCCAGTTCGCAGGCGGCGAGGATGGTGATGGCCTTGGCGGGGCCGATGCCCTTGAAGGCCTGGAGGTCGTGGATGGTCATCTTGCCCAGCGTGTTGAGGTTGTTGTGGCAAGTGGCCAGCACGTCTTTCATCAGGTCGACGGCACTCTGGTTGGGTGTGCCCGACCCGATGAGGATGGCCAGGAGCTCAGCGTTGGAGAGTGCCTCGGCGCCCAGTCGCTCGAGCCGTTCGCGCGGACGGTCTTCTTCGGCCCAGTCGGTGATGGTCAGGTTGGTCATGTGTGGTTGATGGCTCTATGGGCGCGGGTGCGTCGGTTATTTGTAGAAGTTGTGCTTGTAAGCCTCGAACTCGTCCTTGCCCCGCACGCAGCGCAACCACCATGCTTTCAGAAATCCGCAGCCGTAACCCATGAGCTGGGTGAAGGCGGCCCGCACGGCGAGGGCGGCGATGCGCAGGCTCCCCGTCTGGCAGTTGGCGTCGAGGAAGATCACGGCGGCGTAGAAGAGCAGCATGGCCAGCGACAGCGCACTGACCGCCAGGGGCAGGGCCTGCTCCATGCCATAGCCGGCAAAGAAGAGGGCCGCGGCGCCGACAAGTCCTCCGATGAAGAGGAGCGACAGCAGGATGACGCCCACCGTGAACACGGCAGGCAGCAGGTGGACGACCTTCAGCGAGTCGGGGTATTTCTTGTAGAGGTTGATGCGGGCTATGCCACTATTGAACACCTGTCGCCAGAACTTGCGGAAGTCGGTGCGGCGCTTGTGATAGACCCAGGCGCCGGGGAAGAGGCGTGTCTTGTAGCCGGCCTTGATGATGCGGATGGAGAAGTCGATGTCCTCGCCGAAGCGCATCTTCGAGAAACCGCCGAGGTGGTTGTAGACCTCGCGGCGGATGCCCATGTTGAACGAGCGGGGCTAAAACTTGTCGAGCTTCTTCTTGCCGCCGCGGATGCCTCCGGTGGTGAAGAAGGAGGTCATCGAATAGGAGATGGCCTTCTGCACGGGCGTGAACGAGTCGGCGGCGCGGTCGGGACCGCCAAAGGCGTCGCAGGGCTCGCGGCGGAGCTCGTCGTCGACGGCCTGGAGGTAGCCCTCGGGCAAGACGACGTCGGAGTCGAGGATCAGCACATAGTCGCCCGTGGCGCGCTCCACGCCATAGTTGCGGCTCTGTCCGGGTCCGCTGTTCTCCTTCATATAATAATGGAGGGCCATCTTGTCCTCATAGCGCGCACACACCTCACGACAGGGTGTCTGCGAGCCATCCTCGACGACGATGACCTCAAAGTCGGTGAACGACTGGTGGAGCAGACTGCCGAGCAGCTCGTCCACCTCGTCGGGGCGGTTGTAAACGGGGATAACCAGGCTGTATCTCATTTCTTGGAAATCATAGGTTAAAGATGGGTTGCGAGGTAACAAAAAAGGGCAAGAAGGCTGTGGCCATGGCCATGCCATGGCACACGTCAACCTTCTTACCCTTGCGTTATCTCGTTGTGCGCGAGTTACTTCTTCTCAGTCACGCGGCTGACATAGCTGCCATCCTCGGTGCTGATGGTGATGACGTCGCCCTCGTTGATGAACAGGGGCACGCGCACCTCAGCGCCCGTCTCCAGTGTGGCAGGCTTGGTGGCGTTGGTGGCGGTGTTGCCCTTCACGCCGGGCTCAGAGTGAGTCACAGTGAGGTTGGTCTTGGGAGGCATCTCGGCAGAGAGGATCGTGCCGTCGTCAGCAGAGATCTGCACGTCGACGATGTCGCCTTCCTTCATGTACTCACCACCCGTGATGAGGTCGCGGCTGATGGGGAACTGCTCGAAGGTCTCCTGGTTCATGAAGATGCAACCTGTGGGATCCTCATAGAGATACTGGTAGGAACGGTGCTCCACACGCACGTCGTCGAGCTTGAAGCCCACCTGGAACGTGCGATCGAGGACGCGGCCGTCGGCCACATTCTTCAGCTTGGTGTTCATGACGGTGTTACCCTTGCCCGGCTTGCGGTGCTCAAACCAGATGCACTTCCAGATGCCGCCATCCATGCGGATGCAAGTGCCTTTTTTGATTTCCTGTGAATTAATCATTGTTGTCTGTCTATGATATTGTTGTTGTCGTCGTTTTAACGGGTGCAAAGTTACTACATTTTTATAAAAAACATATAGATTAAAGCCGAAAAAACGCTTATTTCTTTGCCATTTAAAAAATAATGAGTAATTTTGCAGCCCAAAAGGAATGCTTTGGCCATTCCTCGCATCACAAGCAATAACAAACAATTAAAATATCAACGAAAATGAAAAGAACATTCCAGCCTCACAATCGTCGTCGTGTGAACAAGCATGGCTTCCGCGAGAGAATGGCCACCAAGAACGGCCGTCGCGTGCTGGCTTCTCGTCGCGCCCATGGCCGCAAGAAGCTGACCGTCTCTGACGAGAACCACGGTAAGTAATCGCGCAGAACACAGTCTGACAGACGATAAAAAGCAGCATGAAGGCATCAGCCATCATGCTGCTTTTTGCGTTTTCGCCGGTTCATGGCTTCAACCGCAGCCAACAGTCTCGTTCCTTGCCTGAAGGAAATGACAGTGTAAAAATTCAGACAAACACCCTCAAAATACAGGCGATTTTTTCCACGACAAGATTTTTGGTCGCAAATACGCGATTCTCAGCGGTTTTTATACAAATAGCTGACCTTCAGCGTCTTATGCAGAAATACGCCTTACAGAAAACTTTGCGCACGCCCAGGGTTTTGCGATAGATATCTTATCGAGTCTCCGTTAGGCACCTATCGAGTCTCGATAAGATATCTATCGAGTCTCGATTCGATATCTATCGCGACTCGATTAGGCCTCTTTCGCCGAACAATTTCATACAAATTAACCACCGTTAAGACTTTTAACGAAATTTAATCGGACAAAAGCCTAGAATTTTTCTCTAGAAGGTCAACTCCAGAAGAGCTGGATTTTTCAGAATTTTCAAGACATCTTCTTCTCTGCCGTCACGCTCGCAAAAAATATGTGTGAAAAAAGCGAGTGGCTGTTTGGGGGTTCGGGCGAATTAACGTATCTTTGTGGAAAAATACCACACCGATGACGGCATCAGAATTCTTCGGAAAGTTCAAAAGCAAATACCTATGGGGCAACCTGGCGGCCATGGCGCTCGTCATTGTCGTGCTACTGCTGGGCGTGAAGTTTGGCATAGGCATTTACACCCATCACGGCGAATCGATCGTCATTCCCAACCTCGTGCACAAGAAATACGCCAATGCGGCACAGGTGCTCGACCAGCTGGGACTGCGCATCGAGGTGAGCGACACGGGCTACGTGAAGACGCTCCCACCCGACTGCATCCTCGAGCAAAATCCCGAGCCGGGCGAGCGCGTGAAGTCGGGACACATCATCTACGTCACCATCAACGCCAGCCACACCCCGACGCTGACGCTGCCCGACATCATCGACAACAGTTCGCTGCGCGAGGCCATGGCCAAGTTGACGGCCATGGGCTTCAAGCTCACGCCGCCACAGTTTGTGCCGGGTGAGAAAGACTGGGTCTACGGCGTGGTCGTGAATGGCCGCCACGTGGTCTACGGCGACAAGATACCCGTCGACGCCGCCGTCACCATCCAGGCCGGCAACGGACAGCGCGACGCCAGCGACTCGGTGAACTATGTGGGCGTGGAGCCCGACGACAACTTCGACGACGACGGGACGGGCGACACCGATCCCTTCGAAGAGGTGAAGGAACAGCCCGCCATGCCGGCGGAGCCCACTGAGCCGACCCACGGCGAGCCTGGGCAACACGGCGAATGAACAACCCAAAACGATCAGAACATGACAGACTACACAGACGACATAGACCTCCTGGAGGACGACACCCTGGCCGACGCCACACCCTCGACAGGCGACCAACAGCTCTATGAGCACTGGCGCATGGAGGTGGACACCGGACAGGCCCCCACGCGCATCGACAAGTTCCTGGCCGAGCACATGCAGCACTCCAGCCGCAACCGCATACAGACAGCCGCCGACGCGGGCTGCATCTTCGTGGGCGACAAGCCCGTGAAGAGCAACTACAAGGTGCGCCCCGGCGACATCATCACCCTGAAGCTCGACCGCCCCAAGCACGACACGACCATCCACGCCGAGGACATCCCGCTCGACATCGTCTATGAGGACGACGACCTCATGGTGGTCAACAAGCCCGTGGGCATGGTGGTGCACCCGGGCGCCGGCAACTTCACGGGGACGCTCATCAACGCCGTGGCATGGCACATGAAAGACGTGCCGTCGTTCGACGCCAACGACCCCGAGGTGGGCCTGGTGCACCGCATCGACAAGGACACCAGCGGACTGCTCGTGGTGGCCAAGACCCCCGAGGCCAAGACGGCGCTGGGCAAGCAGTTTTTCAACAAGACCACCCACCGCAGCTACAACGCCCTGGTGTGGGGCAACCTCGTGGAGGACGAGGGGCGCATCGAGGGCAACATCGCGCGCGACCCGAAAGACCGGCTCCGCATGAAGGTGTTCGACCCCGCCTCGGGCATCGGCAAGCCGGCCGTCACCCACTGGCGCGTGCTCGAGCGCTTCGGCTACACCACGCTCGTGGAGTGTGTGCTCGAGACGGGACGCACCCACCAGATCCGCGCCCACATGAAGCACATCGGCCACCCGCTCTTTGCCGACGAGCGCTATGGCGGCACCGAGATCCTGCGCGGACAGCGCAGCTCCAGCTACCGCGCCTTCATCCGCAACTGCTTCGCCCTGTGCCCGCGCCAGGCGCTCCACGCCAAGACGCTCGGCTTCGTGCACCCACGCACCGGACAGCAGATGGACTTCGACTCGCCCTGGCCAGCCGACCTGCAGGCGCTCATCGACCACTGGCGCACGTTCATCAGCGGCACACGGCGCGAGGACTAACGCGCCACACACAACCAAGACAAACAGAGAATACAACAATAACAAACAAGATGAAAGATCTAAAAAGAAACATTGCCATCGTCTGCGGTGGCGACTCCTCGGAGCACGACGTGTCCATGCGCTCGGCCCAGGGACTGTATTCATTCTTCGACAAGGAACGTTACAATGTCTACATCGTCGACGTGAAAGGCAACGATTGGCATGTGGAGTTTGAGGACGGCAACGTCGCCCCCATCGACAGAAACGACTTCTCGTTCATCGGCGAGAACGGCAAGGCGGTGGTCTTCGACTACGCCTACATCACCATACACGGCACCCCCGGCGAGAACGGCATCATGCAGGGCTACTTCGACCTCATCCACCTGCCCTACTCCACCAGCGGCGTACTGGTCGAGGCCATGACGTTCAACAAGTATGTGCTCAACAACTACCTCCGCGCCTTTGGCGTGCGTGTGGCCGACAGCATCCTACTGCGCCTGGGCGACAGCTACGACGAGAGCGCCATCGAGAAGCGTCTGGGCATGCCCGTCTTCGTGAAGCCCTCGGCCGACGGCAGCAGCTTCGGCGTGTCGAAGGTGAAAAACGCCGACCAGCTGGCACCGGCCCTGCGCGTGGCGTTCATGGAGAGCAGCGAGGTGATGATCGAGAGCTACATGAAGGGCACCGAGATCTCCATCGGCTGCTACAAGACGCGTGAGAAGTCGGTGGTCTTCCCCGCCACGGAGGTGGTGACCAAGAACGAGTTCTTCGACTACGACGCCAAGTACAACGGCCAGGTGCAGGAGATCACGCCGGCCCGCCTGGCTGACGCCACCGCCAAGAAGGTGGCCGAGGAGACCAGCAAAATCTACGACATCCTCCACTGCAACGGCATCATCCGCATCGACTACATCATCACCAAGGACGCCGAAGGCAACGACGTGGTGAACATGCTCGAGATCAACACCACGCCGGGCATGACGCCGACAAGTTTCATCCCGCAGCAGGTGCGCGCCGCCGGCCTCGACATCAAGGACGTGCTGACCGACATCGTGGAGAACCAGTTTTGAGCCGTCACAGGCTGCATCCTGTAATCACCTGAGATTATGATCATACCCGAGAAATTCAAAGACATCAGGCCTTTTGAGCCCGAGGAGCTGCCTGAGGTCTACGACCGGCTGCTGGCCAACCCGCAGTTCCAGGCCGTGGTGCGCCACATCTATCCCGACGTGCCATTTGACATGATCGCCGCGAAGATGCGCTCGTGCCACACCTGCCTCGACTTCCAACTGCAGTTCTGCTACAAGTTTCTCGAAAACTTGATGCGAAAGGCCAGCCTCGGCTTCGAGATGGACAGCCAGGCCGTGGACAACACACGGCGCTACACGTTCATGAGCAACCACCGCGACATCGTGCTCGACTCGGCCCTGCTCGACAAGCTCCTGGTGGACGCGGGCTTCACGACGACCTGCGAGATCGCCATCGGCGACAACCTGCTCTCCCTGCCCTGGGTGAAAGACCTCGTGAGGCTCAACAAGAGCTTCATCGTGCAGCGCGGCCTACCCATGCGCGAGATGCTCGTGGCCAGCAAGACGCTGTCTGAATACATGCACTTCGCCATCCAGGAGAAGCACGAGAACATCTGGATCGCCCAGCGCGCTGGCCGCGCCAAGGACTCCAACGACCGCACCGCCGACGGCGTGCTGAAGATGATGACCATGGGCGGCAAGGGCTCGGTCACCGAGAAGCTGAAGGGGCTCCACATCGTGCCGCTCACCATCTCGTACGAGTACGACCCCTGCGACTTCCTCAAGGCCAAGGAGTTTCAGCAGCGACGCGACAACCCGCAATGGAAGAAAGGCCCCACCGACGACATCGTGTCCATGCAGACGGGCATCATGGGCTTCAAAGGCCACGTGCACTACCACTGCGCGCCATGCATCGACGACTTCCTCGACAGCATACCCGCCGACACGCCCAAGAGTGACATCTATCGCATCATCGCCGACCACATCGACCACGAGATCCACCGCAACTACCGGCTCTACACCTCCAACTATGTGGCGCTCGACGAGTTGCAGGAGACCGACGCCCACCATGACCACTACACGGAGGAGGACAAGGCGGTGTTCGACCGCTACCTGGCGGGACAACTGGCGAAGATCGACCTGCCCAACAAGGACGAGGCGTATCTCCGCAAGTGCATCCTGACGATGTATGCCAACCCGGCCATCAACCACCTGGCAGCGCTGAACGGATGAACCGACGAGGCATGACACGGCGACCGCGACAGGCCCTCATCGGCGCCTTGGCCACGCTGGCCTTGGCCGCATGCTCCAGTGAGCCTTACGACACGGGCGACGGCCACTACAGCTACCTCCAGGCCGACTTCGGCATGGCGCATGTGACGGCCGCGAAGACCGCCGACTACATGCTGACCGACCGTGGCGACACGGTGCGCTTTGCCGTGCCGGCCACCGCCAGTTGGCTGCCGGCGAAGGACACCCTGTGTCGCGCCCTGGTCTATCACGACGTGAAGACAAGACGCGTGTTCACCTTGTCGCAGGTGCTGGTCACACGCCCACTGGCCACGGCCGGCACCGACAGCGTGCCCACCGACCCGCTGACCATCGAGAGCGCATGGCCCGGTGGCGGCTATCTCAACATCGGCTTTGCCGTGAAGTCGGGCAAGACCGACGAGGTGGACGCACGCCAGTCCATCGGTCTCCTGGTAGACACCATCGAGACTGCGGGCGACACGGTGCGCGCCGTGACCTTGCGCGTGTTGCACGGACAGAACGGGGTGCCGGAGTATTACACCGTCCGCGGCTATCTCAGCACGCCACGCCCACCATCGTGGCGACACGCACGGATCACCATCGTGGCCAACGGCTATCACGGGCCGCAATCGCTGACCGTCCAGTAAAGGACCAACAAAAGGTAAAGGCTGCTTCCCAAACCACAGGGTTCGGAAAGCAGCCTTTACCTTATTTATATAACATGCGCTGACATCAGCGCAACAAATCGATTATCTCAGCACACCGGTCGGCTTATTTCAGCACATCCAGCTCCTTGGCCACCTTGATGAAGGCCGCAATGCAACGGTCGAGCTGCTCGGTGGTGTGGGCGGCACTGAGCTGCACACGAATGCGGGCCTCGCCCTTCGGCACGACAGGATAGCAGAAGCCAGTGACATAGATGCCCTCCTGGAGCATGCGATCGGCAAAGCGCACAGCCAGCGGAGCGTCGTAGAGCATCACGGCGCAGATGGCGCTCTGTGTGGGCTTGATGTCGAAGCCAGCGGCAATCATCTTGTCGCGGAAATAGTTGACGTTAGCCACGAGCTTGTCGTGCAGCGAGTGGTCTTCCTTCAAGATCTCAAACACCTTCAGGCTGGCGCCGATGATGCCGGGAGCCAACGAGTTGGAGAAGAGGTAGGGGCGGCTGCTCTGGCGCAGCATGTCGATGATCTCCTTGCGACCTGTGGTGAAGCCACCCAAGGCGCCACCGAAGGCCTTGCCTAGGGTGCCAGTGTAGATGTCGACGCGTCCATAGGTGTCGTTGAGCTCGCTCACGCCGTGGCCCGTGGGACCCACAACGCCTGCCGAGTGGCTCTCATCGACCATCACGAGGGCGTCATACTTCTCGGCCAGGTCGCAGATCTTGTCCATCGGGGCGACATTGCCGTCCATCGAGAACACGCCGTCGGTGCAGATGATGCGGTAACGCTGGGCCTGTGCCTCTTTCAGGCAACGCTCCAGGTCGGCCATGTCGGCATTCTTATAGCGATAGCGCTGGGCCTTGCAGAGACGCACGCCATCGATGATGCTGGCGTGGTTGAGCGCATCGGAGATGATGGCGTCCTCCTCGGTGAGGAATGAGCCAAACAGACCTCCGTTGGCATCGAAGCAGGCGGCGTAGAGGATGGTGTCCTCGGTCTTGAAGTAATCGCTGATGGCCGCCTCCAGTTGCTTATGGATGTCCATGGTGCCACAGATGAAGCGCACAGATGCCATGCCATAGCCACGGCGGTCCATGATGTCCTTGGCAGCCTGTATCAGGCGCGGGTCGTTGGCCAGGCCCAGGTAGTTGTTGGCACAAAAGTTGAGCACTTCCTTGCCTTTCACCTGTATGGCGGCACCCTGCGGGCTCTCTATGACACGTTCGTCCTTGTAGAGGCCTGCGCTCTTCAAGCCAGCAAGTGTTTCTTGAAGATGTTGTTTCACATTTCCGTACATAGTGTTTTTATTTAAAGTCGGTGCTACAAAGTAACTGCTTTTTATTGAGAAAAGTGGTGTGTCGGGGCTGAAATTGATGAGGAACGACGAGATTTAATCTAATTTAACAATGCGGTTTACGTGGTTCAACAAAAAAGCGTTTACTTTGTGCCGTGAATAATCACTAACTTATCCTACCCTAATATGAACAACATTCTTGTAATCGGTTCTACCGGACAAATTGGTTCCGAGCTCACCCGCGAGCTTCGCAAACGCTACGGCAACGACCACGTGGTGGCCGGCTATATCAAAGGTGCCGAGCCCAAGGGCGAGCTGCTGGAGTCGGGTCCTGCCGAGGAAGCTGATGTCACCAATGGCGAGATGATCGCCACCGTGGTGAAGAAGTATCATATCGATGCCATCTACAACCTGGCAGCCCTGCTGTCGGTGGTTGCCGAGAACAAGCCTCAGCTGGCCTGGAAGATCGGCATCGACGGCCTGTGGAACATCCTGGAGGTGGCCCGCCAGGAGCATTGCCAGGTGTTCACGCCCAGTTCCATCGGTTCGTTTGGCGAGACCACGCCCCACTGGATGACACCACAAGACACCATCCAGCGCCCGAAGACCATCTACGGCGTGAGCAAGGTGACCACAGAGCTGCTCAGCGACTGGTTCAACCAGAAGTATGGCACCGACACGCGCTCCGTGCGCTTCCCGGGCCTCATCTCCTATGTCACACCTCCCGGCGGTGGCACCACCGACTATGCGGTCGACATCTACTATGCCGCCGTGCGTGGTGAGAAGTTTGTCTGCCCCATACCCGAAGGCACCTTGATGGACATGATGTACATGCCCGACGCCCTCCACGCCGCCATCAGCCTGATGGAGGCCGACCCGTCGCGCCTCGTCCACCACAACGGCTTCAACGTGGCGGCCATGAGTTTTGCGCCCGAGACCATCTATGCCGAGATCAAGAAGCACAAGCCCGACTTCGAGATGGTCTACGACGTGGACCCGCTGAAGAAGGCCATCGCTGAGAGTTGGCCCGACAAGCTCGACGACAGTTGCGCCCGCAAGGAGTGGGACTGGAAGCCACAGTATGACCTCTCGACGATGACCGTCGACATGCTCGACAAACTGTCCAAGCGGCTGAAGGCATAAGGGGCCATGGACAAAAGCTGGTGGCCCACCGACCGATAAAACGAAAACGAGCGGCAGAAAAACGATGTTGTTTTTCTGCCGCTCTTGTTTTTCGGTTTCTTTTCTTAGGGCCGTTGCCTGATGGCCTTTGCTACAGACTCTCGAGCACACGCTTGAGCACCACCTCGGCACTGATCTCGCGGTTGGCGGCCTCAGGGATGACCAGGCTGTGGTCGCTCTCGATGACATCGTCGGTGACGATGAGGCCACGGCGCACAGGCAGGCAATGCATGAAGTAGCCGTCGTTGGTCCAGCTCATGTGCTCGCTGTCGATGGTCCATGAGGAATCCTTCGAGAGGATCTTGCCATAGTCGCCGGGACGCGTCACACCGGGGCAGCTCCAGTTCTTGGCATAGACGAAGTCGGCACCCTCCAACGCCTTGCGCTGGTCGTACTCCACCTTGGCGCCCTTGGTGAACTTAGGATCGAGCTCATAGCCCTCGGGCTGGGTGACAACGAAGTCGACATCGGCGGCGGTCATCCACTCGGCAAATGAGTTGGGCACAGCCTGCGGCAAGGCGCGGCAGTGGGGCGCCCAGGTCAGCACGACCTTCGGACGGGCCACCTTCTTGTGCTCCTCAATGGTGATGAGGTCGGCAAAGGCCTGCAAGGGATGGACGGTGGCGGTCTCCATGGCCACCACGGGACGGCCCGAATACTTCACAAACTGGTTGACAATGGTCTCAGCGTAGTCATACTCGCGGTCGCTCAAGCCTGCAAACGAGCGCACGGCGATGACATCGCAATAGCAACCCATGACGGGGATGGCCTCCAGGAGATGCTCACTCTTGTCGCCATCCATGATGACACCACGCTCGGTCTCCAGTTTCCAGGCACCTGCGTTGACATCGAGCACGATGACATTCATGCCCAGGTTCATGGCCGCTTTCTGTGTGGAGAGGCGCGTGCGCAGTGAGTTGTTGAAGAAGATCATCAGCAGGGTCTTGTTCTTACCCAGTTGCTGATACTTGAAGCGGTCTTGTTTTACCTCCAAGGCCTCGGCCAGCGCCTTGTCGAGCGGACCGATATCTTGCACATTGAAAAAACTCTTCATGGTCTTTTGGGATATTGATAGTTGTATGTTATGATTTTCTTTGTCTGTCGAAAGGGAGCTCACGGACGCGTCTGCCCGTTGCCCTCGATGACCCATTTGTAGGTACAGATCTCCTCGAGGCCCATCGGTCCACGCGGTCCCAGTTTCTGGGTGGAGATGCCGATTTCGGCTCCCAAGCCAAACTGGGCCCCATCGGTGAACGACGTGGGAGCGTTCCAATACACGCAGGCAGCGTCGACCTGGGCCTGGAACAGGCGTGCAGCATCCTCGTCCTCGGTGATGATGCTCTCGCTGTGGCCCGAGCCATAACGCGCAATATGGGCGAGGGCCGCCTGGATGTCGGGCACCACACGCACGGCCATCTTGTAGTCCATATACTCGGTGCCAAACGATTCGGGGGTGGCCTCGCGGAGCAGGTCGGCCGGATAATGGCCAGCCAACTGGCCGTAGGCCGCTGGGTCGGCATAGAGCGTCACACGCTTGTCGGCCAAGGGCGCCACCAGCGCAGGCAGGTCGGACAGGCGGCGCGCATGCACCACCAGGCAGTCGAGGGCGTTGCAGACCGACACACGGCGCGTCTTGGCGTTGAGCACGATGGCACGTCCCTTGTCGAGGTCGCCCGTCTGGTCGAAATAGGTGTTGACGACGCCTGCGCCCGTCTCGATGACCGGCACACGCGCTGTGTCGCGCACAAAGTCGATGAGCCGGCGGCCGCCTCGCGGAATGCAGAGGTCGATATATCCCACCGCGGCCAACATCTCGGCTGTGGCCTCATGGGTGGGCGGCAACAACACGACGGCATGACTGTCCACACCGTGGCTGCGGAGCACCTCTTGTATCAGGCTGACCGCCGCACAATTGCTGTGCGCCGCATCGTGGCCACCCTTGAGCACACAGGCGTTGCCACTCTTGAAGCAGAGCGAGAACACGTCGAACGTGACATTGGGCCGGGCCTCATACACCACGCCGATGACGCCAAAGGGCACACTCACACGATGGAGGCGCAGGCCATTTCTGAGTGTGCGCTCGTGACTGGTGTGTCCCAGAGGTGACGACAGACTGGCCACATGGCGCATGTCGGAAGCGATGGCCGCCAGGCGGTCGGCAGTGAGCATCAGCCGGTCATAAAGCGGGTTGTTGCGATCCATGGCGGCGAGATCCTCAGCATTGGCTGCAAGCAACGCCGTGGCATGGGCTTCGATCGCCTCGGCCACCTCCATGAGGATGGCGTTGCGCTCCGCGTCGGCCAGCGTGGCCAACTGTCGGCTGGCATCCTTGGCCTGTTGGAAAAGAGGGGTTAGTGACATGGTGTAAATTCTGTGTGTGGAACATGGTGTGGGTTCTCCACCAAGTCGACGAGGATGTTGTTGCGCTCGCCATTGGCGATGATCACGCGGATGCCCGCTTGCGACACCTTCTTGGCGGTGGTGTATTTCGAATGCATGCCTCCACGCCCAAAGGCACTCTTCTCTGGGCGGATGTACTCGCTGAGATCGCGCCCCGGTGCCACCTCGGGGATGAGCTCCGCCGTGGGATCATCGGGATGGGCGGTGTAGATGCCATCGATATTGGAGAGGAGCACGAGCGTCTCGGCACGCATCATCTGGGCGATGAGGCCCGACAACTCATCATTGTCGGTGAACATCAGCTCGGTGACGCTGACTGTGTCGTTCTCGTTGACAATAGGTAGCACGCCGTTAGCCAACATCACCTCCATGCATGCCCGTTGGTTGCTGTACTGCTCACCAGGCTCGAAGTTCTCTTTCATCGTGAGCACCTGGCCGATGGGAATGTTGTATTCGCGGAAGAGATCGTAGTAGAGTCCCACGAGTTTCACCTGTCCGACAGCGGAGAAGAGCTGTCGCTGTTCCACGGAGTCGAGCTGGTGTTGCACATGCAACTCGCCCCGCCCACTGGCCATGGCACCCGAAGACACGAGGATGACCTCGTGCCCCCGCTGCCGCAACCAGGCGATCTGGTCGACCAGCGTGGACATGCGTGTCACATCGAGCTTACCGTCGGGACGGGTCAGCACGTTGCTGCCCACCTTCACCACGAGTCGTTTGTTGTTCTCTTCCATATCCTGCTATGTTTTCTCAAAGACTGGTCATCAGTCTTTCTTCTCGCTGTCTTTCTGCCGGATCTCCACGCGGCGTATCTTGCCGCTGATGGTCTTGGGCAACTCATCGACAAACTCCACGATGCGCGGATACTTATAAGGTGCGGTCTCCTTCTTCACGTGTTGCTGGAGTTCCTTGACCAGCGCATCACCGGCCTTGTCCTTCCACTCCTTGCCGAGCACCACGGTGGCCTTGACCACCATGCCTCGTATGTCGTCGGGCACGCCTGTGATGGCACACTCCACCACGGCCGGGTGGGTCATCAGGGCCGACTCCACCTCAAACGGACCGATGCGGTAACCGCTCGACTTGATGACATCGTCGATGCGGCCCTCAAACCAATAGTAGCCGTCCTCGTCGCGCCAGGCCATGTCGCCCGTGTGATAAAGACCGTCGTGCCAAGCTTCCTTGGTGAGCTCAGGGTCACGATAATATTCCTTGAAGAGGCCGATGGGCTTGCGGTCGCCCACGCGAACCACGATCTCACCTTTCTCACCGTCCTCGCAAGGAGTGCCATCGGGCTTCACCAAGTCGATGTCATATTGGGCGTTGGGCATGCCCATCGAACCAGGCTTGGGCTTCATCCAGGGCATCGTGCCCAGGGTCATGGTGGTCTCGGTCTGGCCGAAGCCCTCCATCATCTGAATGCCGGTGAGCTCCTTGAACTTATCGAAGACCGAGGGGTTGAGGGCCTCGCCTGCCGTGGTGCAATACTCCAGCGACGAGAGGTCGTATTTCGACAGGTCCTCGCGGATCATGAAGCGATAGACCGTGGGAGGCGCGCAGAACGACGTGACGTGGTATTTGGCTATCTGGCGGAGCAACGTGTCAGCGTTGAACTTCTCGTGATCGAACACGAAAACCGTTGCGCCGGCAAACCATTGGCCATAGAACTTACCCCAGACGGCCTTGCCCCAACCCGTGTCGGCCACGGTGAGGTGGAGCGAGTTCTCATGCAGGTTGTGCCAGAACACGCCTGTGGTGAGATGGCCCATGGCGTAGAGGTAGTCGTGGGCGACCATCTTCGGTTCGCCACTGGTGCCACTGGTGAAATACATCAGCATCGTGTCCTCATTGGTGTTGACAAAGGCGGGACGCACAAACTTGGGCGCCTTGCGCCACTCCGACTGCCAGTCGTGGAAGCCCTCGGGGATGGGCTTGCCATGGTCGGTCACGGTCACGAGGGTCTTCACCGTAGGACTGTCGGGCATGGCCGCCGTCACCTGTTCGGTGACATAGGGATCGTCGACACAGATGATGGCCTTCACGCTGGCTCGGGTGTTGCGATAGACGATGTCGTGCTTGGTGAGCATGTGGGTGGCCGGGATGACGATGGCGCCAATCTTGTGGAGCGCCAACATGATGACCCACCACTCATAGCGACGCTTGAGGATCAGCATGACAGGGTCGTTCTTGCCGATGCCCAACGTGAGCAGATAGGAAGCCGCCTGGTCCGACTGCTCCTTGAGCTGGCCATAGGTGGTGCGTATCTCGTCGCCCTGGTCGTTGGTCCAGAGGATGGCGAGCTTGTCGGGAGCTTCCTGGGCCCACACGTCCATGACGTCGTAGGCGAAATTGAAGTTCTCCGGGATAATAAACTCCAGGTGTTGGTTATAGTCTTCGACCGACTCGAAGTGGGTCTGCTTTAAAAATCTCTCAATCATGGTGTGTGCTTTCAGTAGGGTTACTCCACAACAGCCGCCAAGAACTTCACGGCCTTGTCGCCCACCGCCAACATGCCGTGGGGCTTACTGGAATCAAAATAGATGCTGTCGCCCTCATGGAGACGAATGGTCTTGCCCTCGAGGTAGAGGTCCATGGCTCCTTCGAGCACAAGGTTGAACTCCTGCCCGGCATGGGTGTTCTTGTAGATGGTGTGGGCCTCGGGCTTGGGCTCAACGGTGACGATGAACACGTCGGCATGGTGATTGACGAAGCCACTCACCAGACTTTGGTACTTGTAGGCCTTCGAGCGCTCGACGCTCATGCCTTGGCCCTTGCGCACCACGAAGTAAGACTTCATGTGGGGCGACTCAGCAAACATCAGTTCCTCGGCCGAGACGCCATACTTGTGGGCGATCTTCATCAGCTTGGAGATGGTGATGTCCAACTCGCCCTGTTCTATTTTCTCATATTTCTCGACATCGATGCCACAGGTGTCTGCCACCTCCTGGGTCGTCAGGTCAAGCGCATCGCGCAGGCCCTTGAGCCTTTCGCCGATTTGTTTCAGTTGTTCATCCATGTTGTTGGGTCGTTTAGGGTGATTGTATATTGGTGTTCTGTTGGTTGGGTTGATGACACGCTGTTGATGATCCATTCACTTCAAGCCTGCCTTCAGTCCTCGGATGACAGCCGACGTGAAGCCCGCGTGTTCCATCTCGTTGAGTCCCTTGATGGTGACGCCGCCCGGCGTGGTCACGAGGTCGATGGCCTGTTCGGGGTGCATGCCACTCTGCCGGAGCAGCGTCACGGCACCTTGCACGGTCTGCATGACGATGTCTTTGGCCACGTCGGCCTTGAAGCCGAGTTCCACGCCGCCCTCGGCCGCCGCCCGGATGTAACGCATGGCGTAGGCGATGCCACACGAAGCCAGCGTGGTGCCAGCTGCCAGGTGGTCGAAATCGGTGAGCAACGACGTGCCCATCTCATCGAAGAGGCCCTTGACAAAGGCTGTCTGCTCGGGTGTGGCACCCACGGGGACGATGAACGTCATCGACTGCAATTGGGCGATGGCGATATTGGGAATGACAAGGAAGAAGGGCGGTGTGTCGGGCAACCACTCGCGGACCTGCTCCGGACGGATGCCGGCGGCGATGACGATGAGCAACTGCTCCTTGGGGCGCACGACATCGCTGATCTCGCGCAAGACGGTCTCGACGAGCCAGGGCTTCACGCAGACACACACCACATCGGCCTGGCTGGCCGCCTGGCGGTTGTCGGTCGTGGCCACAGCACCCTTGGCCTCAAAGGGCGCCAACTTCTCTTTCGTGGGGTTGGCGACGATGATGTCTTGCGGCTGAAAGGCAGACAACTGCAACAGTCCGTCAACAGTGGCGCCACCCATGGCCCCCACCCCAATCATTGCAAACTTCATAAGCTCTTGAAAACGTTCTTGAGTTTATCGATGAAAAGATCCGCATCGGCCTTCGTGAGGCACAGCGGCGGCAGGAGGCGCAACACGTTGGTGCCCGCGCAACCTGTGAAACAATGTTCCTCGTGGATGAGCGGCAGGCGCACATCCTTATGGGGAATGTCGAGGTCGACACCTATCATAAGACCACGGCCACGCACCTCGAGGATGTGGGGCTCGCTCTTCTGGAGCTCCTTGAGTTGGCTGATGAGGTATTCGCCCACCTCATGGGCGTTGTCGACAAGATGCTCCTTCTCGAAAACATCGAGCACGGCAAGGGCAGCTGTGCATGCCAGGTGGTTGCCACCAAAGGTCGTGCCGAGTTGTCCCTTGGCGGGCTCAAACGCGGGCGAGATGAGTACGCCACCCATGGGGAAGCCGTTGCCGATGCCCTTGGCCACGGTGATGAGATCGGGCTTGATGCCTAGCCACTGGTGGGCAAAGAACTTGCCGCTGCGGCCATAGCCACATTGTATCTCGTCGCAGATAAGCACCGTGCCATGCTTCTTGCAGGCAGCGGCCAGGCCTTGGGCAAACTCGGGTGTGGCCAGACGTATGCCTCCCACGCCCTGGATGGCCTCCAGGATGACAGCACACACATCGCCCTTGGCCAGTTCGGCCTCCCAGGCAGGAAGGTCGTTGAGTGGCAGGAAGGTGGTGTGGCCATTGGCATTGATGGGCGCCACGATCTTGGGGTTGTCGGTGGCCTCGACGGCGAGCGACGTACGACCATGGAAGGCGTGCGAAGCGGCCAGCACACGGGTGCGGCCTGTGTGGAAACTGGCGAGCTTGAGGGCATTCTCGTTGGCCTCAGCACCACTGTTGATAAGGAAGAACTGGTAGTCGTCGTAGCCCGACACACGTCCCAGGCGCTCGGCCAACTGTTCTTGCAGGCGGTTGATGACGCTGTTGGAATAGAAGCCCAGCGTGTTCAACTGGTGGGTCAGCGCCTCCACATAATGGGGATGGCAATGGCCTATGCTGATGACGGCGTGGCCGCCATAGAGGTCAAGATACTCTTGCCCTTTGTCGTCCCACACCCTTGTTCCTTTACCCTTGACGATGTTCACATCGAACAGGGAATACACATCAAATAATTTCATCTTTCTGTTGTCCTCTCGAGGCCCTTTGGATGAGGGCCATTAGTTACACGAAAGCCCCTCCAGCAGATGGAGGGACATGGGAAAAAACGAATGGGCCATGGCCCACACCGCTCATCAGAAGGCCGACGGCTTGAGCCCCAGGCCTGCCGTCTCACTGATGCCAAACATGAGGTTCATGTTCTGCACAGCCTGTCCGACAGCACCCTTGAGCAGGTTATCGATGCACGACGTGACGAGCAACTTGCCGTCGATGACGTCGCAGTGGACCAGCGCCTTGTTGGTGTTGACCACCTGCTTCATGTCGAGCGGCTTGTCGACATAGTGGGTAAACGGCTCTGCGGCATAGAATGCCTTGTAGGCTGCCACGATGTCATCGGCCTGCGCGTCGGTGTGGAGCACCTCGGTGGCGAAGATGCCACGGGCGAAGTTGCCACGATAAGGCAGGAAGTCGATGGCCGCCGTGAGGTCGCCCTGCACCTGGCGGAGGCTCTGCCGGATCTCGGGAACGTGCTGGTGGCGGAACGCCTTGTAGACGCTGAGGTTGTCGGTGCGCCACGAGTAGTGGGTGGTGGCGCCTGGCTTGACGCCCGCTCCGGTGGATCCCGTGATGGCGTTGACCATGACGTCGCTCGTGATGAGCTTCATGTGGGCGGCGGGCAACAGGCCCAACTGGATGCAAGTGGCGAAGCAACCGGGATTGGCCACATGGCGTGCGCCAGCGATGCGCTGCCGATTGATCTCAGGCAGGCCATACACGAAGTCGTGGTTGTCGGGCGCATAGGGCTTCGACGGGTCGTAGGCGGTAGGTGCCGCCAAGCGGAAGTCTTGTGCCAGGTCGATGATCTTGACGTTCTCAGGGATGTGGTGCTCACGGAGAAAGGCCTCGCTCTTGCCGTGGCCAAAGCAGAAGAACACCACGTCGACAGCGTCGAAGGGCATCTCGGAGGTGAACCGCATGTCGGTGTCGCCATAGAGGCCCTCATGGACGTCGGTCAAGAGGTTGCCCGCATTGCTCTCGCTATTGACAAACACCAACTCGGCTTCGGGATGGTGAAGCAGCAGGCGGATGAGCTCACCGGCCGTGTAGCCGGCGCCGCCCAGAATTCCTATCTTAATCATTAGAAGTTTACTTGTTTAGTATTTTGGCATGACAATCCAAAGGATGATGTAAGCCAGCAGTCCGGGAAAGCCCGCGCAACACACGGAGAGAAACACGTAGACCAGGCGCAGAATGGCGGAGTCCCAACCGAAATACGCCGCTACGCCGCCGAGCACACCTGCAATCCAACGGTCGGAAGAGGAGCGGACCAATCTTTTATTCGTTGACATAGTGCTATCGTTTTAGGTGAATTAACGCTTCTCGTCGGGGTGCATGCCGTAGAAGACACGCAGCGGCGTGGATGTGATCTTGATGAAGCCCTTGGCGTCCTCGGCCGTCCAACCGTGGTTCATCTCGCCATACTCGCCGAGCTTCGACTTGGTGAGGTCGTCGGGTGAGTCGACGCCGACGGTCTGGAAGCCATAGGGACGGAGCTTGAGGATGGCAGTACCGTTGACGTGACGCTGCGAACTGGTGAGGAAAGCCTCCATGTCGGGCATGACAGGCTCCAAGTATTGACTCTCATGAAGGAACATGCCATACCAGTTGGCCACCTGGTCCTTCCAGTACTGTTGCCACTTCGACAGGGTGGATTTCTCCAGAAGGCGGTGCGCCTCGATGATGAGCATGGGCGCAGCGGCCTCAAAGCCCACACGGCCCTTGATGCCGATGATGGTGTCGCCGACATTGCAGTCGCGGCCGATGGCGTAGCTGGCACCGATCTCCTCAATCTTCTGGATGGCCTTGACCTTGTCGTCGAAGGTCTCGCCGTTGACCGCCACAATCTCGCCCTTGTCGAACGTGATGCGCAGTTCGGCCTCTTGTTCCTTGGCAGTGACATGCTTCAGATAAGCCTCTTCTGGCAGGCCCTGGGTGGGATCGAGCAGTTCGCCACCGCAGATGCTGGTGCCCCAAATGCCCACATTGTAGCTATACTTCAGTTTGGTGAAGTCGGCAAAGAATCCATGCTCGTTGAGGTAGTCGACCTCCTCCTTGCGTGAGAGTTCCTTGTCACGTGTCAAGGTGATGATCTCCACACCTGGTGCCATGACGAGGAAGGTCATGTCGAAACGAATCTGGTCGTTGCCGGCGCCTGTGGAGCCGTGCGCGATGGCATCGGCACCAATCTCCTTGGCATAGCGGGCGATGGCGATGGCCTGGAAGATACGCTCCGACGACACGGAAATGGGATAGCAGTTGTTGCGGAGCACATTGCCAAAGATCATGTATTTCAGCGACTTGGCATAATACTCTTGCGTGACGTCGAGGGTGACATATTTCACGGCGCCCAACTTGATGGCGTTCTCCTCGTTCTTCTTCAACTGCTCAGCGCTGAAGCCGCCCGTGTTGGCGCAAGCCGCATAGACGTCCCAACCTTCCTGGGCGAGTTTCATCACTGTGTATGATGTGTCAAGGCCACCACTATAGGCCACTACTACTTTCTTTTTCATAATCTGGTTCCTCCATTGTCCATCCATAGTCCTCGGCTTGTCCACTGGCCACTCGGGCCTCGGCGACAACACGCAAGCGGATGGTTGTTATTGGGTTATTGTTGTGTGTTTATAATATAATAAGGAGTGCTTCGCCCCCTTCGTCATAGCCTGCTTGGGCTGCGACAGGACGATGGTTTACGACTCTCCGTAGTCGTTGGAACTGGCGTCCGACGTGGTTCCGCTGCCGTCGATGCGCTTGATGCGCTCCATGACTGCCACGGGAATCTTGGCAGGCAGGTGTTCCTCGGGATCGAAGAGCATGGCGGTGCAGATGCAGAACTTACGCCCTGTGCGCTGCAAGATGTCGTGGTTGATGCATCCCTGGCAACCGCGCCAGAAGGCCTCATCGTCGGTGAGGTCGTTGAACGTCACCGGATGGTAGCCCAGTTGGGTGTTCATCGTCATCACGGCCGAGCCGGATGTGAGCGAGAATATCTTGGCATGGGGCCAGCGCACACGCGCCAGCGTGAACGTGAGGTTCTTGATGCGCTTGGCCAGTCCGATGCCACGATAGTCGGGATGAACGATCAGGCCGGATGTGGTGACATAGTGCTTGTTGCCCCATGTCTCGATGTAACTGAAACCAGCGAAACGCTCGCCGTCAAGTGCGATGACGGCCTTGGCCTCACGCATCTTGGTGGCCACATACTCGGGCGACCGCTTGGCGATGCCGGTGCCACGCACCTTGGCTGCGTCTGCAATGGTCTGAAGAATGGTGTCGACGTACTTGATGTGACTCTCGTCGGCAACCACCACTTGTACTTCTTTCATGAATGTTGTTATTTGTCTACTATGTCGTTGATGCCGTCCACGATGGCGTTGTAGTCCACGCCCTCACGGATCACGATGATGATGGTGTCGTCGCCCGCGATGGTGCCCAGGATCTCGGGCACATGACTGTTGTCAATGTTATAGGCGATGGAACTGGCGTATCCCGGACGGGTCTTGATGACTCCGATATTTCCTGAAAAGTTGATGGACAAGAAGCCTGGATTGGCAAGCATCTCACTCACCGACAAGGTCTTGGGTGCTCGCCGATACATGGTCTCGTTGGGCAACACATACACGTATTTGCCATTCATCGAGGCAGCCTTGGCCACCTTCAGTTGCTTCATGTCGCGGCTCAAAGTGGCCTGGGTGAGCTTGAAGCCTTCGCGGTGCAATTCGTTGAGCACCTCTTCCTGACTGCTCATCTCCATGCTCGAAATGATCATCTTGATGGCCTTAAGTCGGCGGTCTTTGATCTTCATGTCTGTATTTTTATGCTTCATTTGCATGCAAAATTACAATTTATCACGCAAACCAACAAACATTTTTGCATATTTCTGTTGCATACGGCTTATATTTTGCCATATTGTGGTCGCAAACAGACATAATTATGCACAGCTTGGTGCATTTTATGCAAACAGATGCGTTGATTTCCCCTTGTCTCCATCAACGGAGATGGACAGAAGGCTCAAAACTCGACGTAATGGCTGAGTCGTTCCATGTCGTCGGCGGTGAAGTCCTTGAGCAGGCGCAGATCAGACAGGCTCTTCAGCGGCCCACGCAGCCGTCGGTAGTCGGTGATGGCCTTGGCCTGGTAATAGTTGATGTAAGGATGGCGCTTGAGCTGGTTGAGGGTCAGGCGGTTGACGTTGATCTTCGTGGGTGTGCCATGGAGGGTGAAATAAGGGAGGGCCTTCTCGGGGAAGTCATCGATCTCAAGCAACTGGTCGGTGCTGTAGAAGCCACCGAGCCGCTGACGGTAGTTGGCTATCTCACGGGCGAAATAATGTCCGATGCCGGGCACACGCTTGAGCAAGGTGGTGTCGGCGGTGTTGAGGTCGATGGTCTCCGAGAATTGCAACTTGGCAGGATAATGCACCTGAAGACTGTCGTGATGGGAGACCGGACGGGTGCCATAGCGGTCGGCGGCAGGCTGGTAGTCGGCCGAGATGCGGATGTAAGGTTCGAGTTCGCGATACTCTTTCTGAGTGAGTCCATAGAGTCTGGCGAAGTCGGACGGCTGGCGGAAGATGCCACCTGCGGCCCGATAGCGATAGATGCTGCGCACCTGCCAGGGGCGGAGCCCCAGCCGGAGCAACTGGGTGCTGTCGGCCGTGTTAGGGTCAAAAGGAAAGCGCTCCACCTGCCGCGTGGCATCTTGACGGTAGTAGCCACCCGCCCCGCCGGCTCCATAGGCGCCACGCTCACCAGGGCGCTGGCGGGATGAAGCGACAGCCAGGCTGTCGGCCTGCGATGGCCTGACAGCCACCTCATCGCGGCCGAGATAGGCCATGATGCCACAAGCGACGACCATCACCATCAAGAAAAAGAGGATGACCATGCGGTCGGAGCGGTTGAAATAGAAAAGGTCTTTGAGTTTCACACCTATAAAACGCTGATGGTTGCTGGATCCCGGATGCCGTCAGATGACACCCATTTGATGGAGGAAGACCAAGAGAATGCATGCCGGAGAGATGAAACGGATGATGAAAAACCACACGCCATGGATGCAGGAATGGATCGTTCCCCAGTTGGTCACCTCGTCGCGCACTACCTGTCGCGGCACCACCCATCCCACGAGAATGCACGTGAAGAACGAGCCGAGGGGCAGGAGGATGTTGGACGTCAGGTAATCGCAACAGTCAAGAAAGCTCTTGCCAAACAGGCTGATGTCGACAGCGCCACACGACAACGAGCAGAGCACGCCGATGACGCAACACACAAGGGTCTCAATGAGGGCACCTTTCTTGCGCGAGATGTGTAGCTCCTCATAGAAGAGGGCCGTGCCTATCTCATGCATGGAGATGGTCGATGTGAGAGCAGCCAGCGACAACAGGGCGTAGAAGAGAATGCCGATGACATATCCCAAGGTGGGGCTGAACGCCTGTTGGAACACGTTGGGCAGCGTGATGAAGATCAGCGAGGGCCCACTGTCGGGCTTGATGCCCACGGAGAAGGCGGCAGGAAAGATCATCAGGCCGGCGAGGATGGCAATGACCGTGTCGACACCGGCGATCTGCCCAGCGGTCTTCAGCAGGTTGGTCTGGCGCCCGAAGTAGGAGGCGTAGGTGCACAGACAGGCCGTGCCCAGCGAAAGGGAGAAGAAGGCTTGTCCCAAGGAGTCGAGCAACATGCTGCGTGTGACCTTGGAGAAGTCGGGCTTGAACAGGAACTCGATGCCCTTGCCGGCACCAGGGAGGGCGCAAGAGGCCACCACGATGATGAGCAACAGGATGAACAGGATGGGCATGAGGGTGTTGCTGAACTTCTCGATGCCCTTGCGCACACCGCGGATGACCACCAGATGGGTGATGACAATGAACACGATGGTCCACAATAGGGGCTTCAGCGGGTCGGAAGAGAAGCTCTTGAAATACTCGGTGACATAGGTAGCGTCGCCCCGAAGGTTGCCCATGACCGAAGCCACAAGATACTGGAGGCACCAACCGGCCACCACGGCGTAGAAACCAAGGATGATCATGGCCGTGATGACGCCCATGTATCCGACAGCCGCCCAGCGGCGTCCGCCCATCTTGTGGTAAGCGCGCGCGGCGTTGGATGCGCCGTGGCGGCCCACGATAAACTCTGCCACCATGCCAGGAATGCCCAGCAGGAGGATGCAGACAGCATAGATGAGGATGAAGGCCGCGCCGCCATCCTGGCCAGTCATGTAGGGGAAGCGCCAGATGTTGCCCAGGCCGACGGCCGAGCCGGCGGTGGCGAGCACCACGCCTATCTTGGTTCCGAAATTTCCGCGTTCTGTCATATAAGGTTTATTGTTTGGTCTGTCTCACAGCCCCGAAGGCCAGGGATTATATCACATTGAACTGATGGAGGAAGATGCAGAGAATGGCCAGCGGACACACATAGCGCACGAGGAACAGGAAGATGCCCAAGAAACGGCCACTCGCCGTGCCCCAGTTGGTGAACTCGTCCTTCACCACTTGCTTGGGCACAAACCAACCCAGGAAGAGGCAGGTGAGGAAGCCGCCAATGGGAAGGAAAATCTGACCGGTGACAAAGTCGAAGACATCGAAGAGGTCCTTGCCTCCGATGGTGAGCCAATCGAGCTTGCCCAGGGACAGCGAACAGAACGCTCCGATGATGATCGTGGTCACGGTGACGATGCATGCGCCCTTCTTGCGCGAGATGTGTAGCTCCTCATAGAAGAAGGCGGTGCTCACCTCATGAAGCGACATGAGCGACGTGAGGGCGGCCAGCGACAAGAGCGCATAGAACAGGAGCGAGATGATCCAGCCCAGGACGGGCATGCCCGAGAAGGCCTGGTTGAACACATTGGGCAACGTGATGAAGATGAGCGAGGGACCGCTGTCGGGATTGACGCCCACGGAGAAGGCGGCCGGGAAGATCATCAGACCCGCGAGGATGGCCACGAGGGAGTCGATGACCGAGATCTGGACCGCCGACCGCAGCAGGTTGGTCTGCCGCGAGTAGTAGGAGGCATAGGTGCAGATGCAGCCCATGGCCAGGCTCAACGAATAAAACGACTGGCCGAGGGCACCGAGGAACATGCCTTGGTTGACCTTGCTGAAGTCGGGCTTGAAGAGGAAGGCGATGCCCTTCTCTGCTCCGGGCAACATGCAGGAGGCGCCGACGATGATCAGCAACAGCACAAACAGGGTGGGCATGAGCAACTTGGAGGCTTTCTCGATGCCGCCTCTCACGCCGTGGATGATGACGAAATGGGTGACCCCCAGGATGACGACGAGCCAAACGATGGGACGGACGGGATCGGAGGAGAAGGTCTGGAAATAGCGTTTCACAAACTCGGGGTCGCCATGCAGATGCCCAGCGACCGACGCATAGATGTACTGCAAGCACCATCCCGACACCACAGCATAGTAGCCTGTGATGAGATAGCCCGTCAGCACACCCAGCAATCCCACATATTTCCAGGCGCTGCCGTGTGCCATCTTCGAATAGGCGCGAAAGGTGTTGGAGGCGCCGTGACGGCCGATGATAAACTCAGAGACCATGCAGGGGATGCCCAACAGCAACACGCACCCAATATAAATAAGGATAAAGGCGGCGCCACCGTTCTGTCCGGTCATGTAGGGGAAGCGCCAGACATTGCCCAAACCCACAGCACCGCCGGCTGTGGCCAGTATCATGCCTATCTTACTCCCAAAGTTTGCTCTTTCTTCAGACATACTAATCTTTTCATTTCTTTACGCTTGCAAAATTATAAAAATTTATCTACTTTTGCATCAAAATGAAAGTAAAAATGAAAAAGTTGCATGACATATTAAGACAATACCCACTTTCGTGGGCCTGTGTGACAATCATTTGGGTGCTTTGCCTCATCCCCATCCCCGAAACACCCCTGAGCGACATCAGCATGATCGACAAGTGGACGCATTTCGTGATGTATGGCGGCTTGTGCTTCGTGATATGGGGCGAGCACGCCTACAGGCACCCCACCCTCAGCAAGCGCTTCCTCTGGACATGGGCTTTCGCCGCCCCTCTGGTGATGGGCGGACTGGTGGAGGTGGTGCAGGCCACGTGCACTGGCGGCCGACGGAGCGGCGATGTCGTCGACTGGTTGGCCGACGGCATCGGCGTTCTCATTGGACAGGTGCTTGGTATGCTTCTGGCACGAGCGATCGCCAGTTGCAGAAAGGATCGCTAAGCAGGTGTGAATTGCGGTAATGCACGTCGCCCGTAACCTCGGGACCGATGAAATCGGGCTTTTCGTAACCCTCGTCCTCGCTGTGCAGTTCCACCTCGGCCACCACGAGCCCGGCGTTGTCGCCATGAAACTCGTCGACCTCGAAGGTGTGGTCGCCACTCTTCACCAGCCAGCGATGCTTGTCGACCACCCCACCCTGGCACAGGGCCATGAGGTGCTGGGCCTCGTCGAGACTGATCTCTTTCTCAAACTCATAACGGGTCAATCCCCCGTTGGTACTGTGACTCTTGATGGTCAGGTACCCCTTCTCGTCACGCACACGGATGCGAACCGTGGCCCCCTTGGCGGGGATGTAGCCCTGCTGGATGTGGCTACAAGAAAAGGCGGCGCGTTTGTACGCGTCGCCTTTCTTGACGAGAAACTTGCGTTCTATCTCAAGTCCACTCATTATCTTACTACATACATTGACCAAATGACATAGAGGATGGCAAGTGCGATAAGCGCACCAAAGATCCACTTGACGACCTTGTCGCCCTGGCTCTTCTGCTTATCCTCATGATTCTCTCGCTTGCGGGGCTGAACCGCTGGGTTCACCTCATGCACCACGGGGTGCTTCTCAACTTTCTTCTTACTCATGATTTCAATATTTTAAGGTTTCTAAGATGCTGTCCTATGGGGCTCGCCGCACCTGCCACGACCTTTCATCGGCACATGGCACGACGCCTATTGAGCCTCATCATCGGTGGGGAACTCCATGAGATAGGCCTTGATGAAGCCATCGATCTTGCCGTCCATCACGCCATCCACATCCGACGTCTGGTAACCTGTGCGGTGGTCCTTCACGCGGCGGTCGTCGAAGACATAGCTGCGGATCTGGCTGCCCCACTCGATCTTCTTCTTGCCGGCCTCGATCTTGGCCTGTTCCTCTTGCTTCTTCTTCAGCGCGCGGTCATAGAGTTGGCTCTTCAGGAGCTGCATGGCCTTGGCCCTGTTCTTCGGCTGGTCGCGCGTCTCGGTGTTCTCGATGAGGATTTCCTCTTTCTCTCCCGTGTCGGGATCCTCGTATTGGTAGCGCAGGCGAACGCCCGACTCCACCTTGTTCACGTTCTGTCCACCGGCGCCCGAGCTGCGGAAGGTGTCCCAGCTGACCTTGGCGGGATCGACATACACCTCGATGGTGTCGTCGACGAGGGGCGTGACGAAGACGCTGGCAAAACTTGTCATGCGCTTGCCCTGCGCGTTGTAGGGCGACACGCGCACAAGACGATGCACGCCATTCTCGCTCTTCAGGAAGCCATAAGCATACTCGCCACCCTCGATGGTCATGGTCATGCTCTTGATGCCGACTTCTTCGCCAGGTTGCAGGTCGGTGATGGTCACCTTGTAGCCATGGCTCTCACACCAGCGCATGTACATTCTCATGAGCATCTGGGCCCAGTCCTGAGCCTCGGTGCCACCAGCGCCCGAGTTGATCTTCATCACAGCGTCCATGGAGTCTTCCTCCTGGCGGAGCATGTTCTTCAGTTCGAGCTCCTCAATGGCGTGGATGGCCTTGGCATAGTCGCTGTCGACCTCTTCCTCGGTCACCATGTCCTCCTTGTAGAAGTCGAAGGCCAACTGGAGCTCATCGGCAAACTGCCTCACCTCCTGATAGCCCTTCAGCCACTTCTCGATGCCCTTCACCTTCTTCATCTGTGCCTGGGCACGCTTGGGGTCCTCCCAGAAATCGGGAGCCTGAGTGCGAAGCTGTTCCTCTTCGAACTCCACTTTCTTTTGGTCGATATTGAGATAATGATGGAGCTTGTCGGCTCGGTCCATCACATCTTTCAATTGATCTGCTGTAATCATCTGTTGTTATTCTTGCTGTTTGGGGAGGGTCGCTGGAGGCCGTCGGGCCTGCCCGAACCTCTTAGTCCTGATACATCTTGTCTATGACGTCCTTGTAGTTCTTGTTGATGATGGGGCGCCGCATCTTCAACGTGTTGGTCAATTCGCCCGATTCCATCGAGAAATGATGGGGCAACAGGGTGAAGCGCTTGATCTGCTCGTAGCTGGCCAGCGACTGTTGGAGGGTGACGATGCGCTCCATCATCATCTCGTGCACCTGCGGGTCGGCGCAGAGGTCCTCGCGCGTCTCAAACTTGATGTTGTGGTCGCGTGCCCACTCTTCCACCAAGCGGAACTCGGGGACGATGAGCGCGGAGACAAACTTGCGCTGGTCGGCGATGACCGCCACCTGGTCCACATACTTGTCGACCAAGAGCAACGACTCCACCATCTGCGGAGCCACATACTTGCCATTGCTGGTCTTGAAGAGGTCCTTGATGCGCTCGCGAAGATAGAGCTCGCCATCCTTCATGTATCCGGCGTCGCCCGTGTGGAAGAAGCCGTCCTTGTCGAAGGCTTGCGCGTTGACATCGTCGCGGTGGTAATAGCCACGAGTGATGGTGGGGCCCTTGAGCAGGATCTCATCGTTGTCGCCAATCTTGATCTCCAGTCCGCTGATGGGCCGGCCCACCGATCCGATGGTATATTTCTCGCCCTTGTGGTCGCAGGTGACCGTGGCCAAGCTCTCCGTGAGACCATATCCCACGATCATCGATATGCCGATGGAATGGACAAATTGCTCCACCTCGGGCGAGACATAGGCGCCTGCCGTCGGGAAGATGTTGGGATGCTCCAGTCCGAGTTGCTTGCGCACAAGGCTCAAGACCGTCCGGTTGACCACCTGATACTCCAAGGCGAGCGCCAAGGGAGGCCGCTTGCCGTTGGCGAGGTATTCGATATTGTATTTTCGTCCGATGCTCAGGGCGTGGTTGAAGAGCTTGCGCTGCACACCGCTGGCGTTGTCCATCTTGGCCTTGACAGCTTGATAGACCTTTTCCCAGAAGCGGGGCACGCTCGACATGCTCGTCGGATGTGTCTCCCGCATGGAGTCTTGTATCTCTTTCGGATAGGTGTTGATGATGAGTTGCGCGCCCTCGGAGAGGGCCAGGTAAGCCCATCCTCGCTCAAAGATATGGGTGAACGGCAAGAAGTCGATGACCCTGTCGTTCTCGGTGAGGTTCACCACCTCGTCGTTGGCGGCCAGCGCGGCGTTGTATTGTCCGTAAGTCAGGATGACACCTTTGCTGTCGCCAGTGGTACCGCTGGTGTAAAGAATGTTGCAAATGTCATCATCGTTGGCCTCGCTCCAACGCTTCTCTACTTCCGTCTGGCGCGGGAAGTCCTCTCCCAGTTTCAGGAAGTCATCAAAATAAAGGGCGTTGGGGTCGTGAGTGCTGATACGGACGCTGTTGTCGAAAATGATGATCCGCTCCAGCGAGTGGCAAAGGGGGAAGATGCGATGGGCCTTGTCATATTGTTCTTGCTCGCCCACAAAGAGGTATTTCACTTCCCCGTCATTGACCATGTATTGTATCTGGCGTTCCGAACTGGTGGCGTAAAAAGGAATGGAGATGGCTCGCACGCCATACGCACCGAAGTCGGTGTACAAATACTGGATACAGTTTTGCGCAAACACCGCAATCTTCTCCTGCGGCTTGATGCCAAGGTTCAGCAAGGCGTTGCTCACCTGTTTCACCCGCATGGAGAACTGGTTCCATGACGTGGTTTTCCATTTCAGACTTCCAAAATCGCGGAACGTCAAGGCAGGGCGCGAGCCATACTTCTTAGCCTGCTCATGGATGAGCACAGAGAGATGACTTAAATTCTGCATGATGCTTAGGCTTTTATTTTATCCGTCAAGGGTTTTGTTAAGCGCCTTCTTGTCACCCGTTTCCCTGGGACAGACCGTTTTCCACGACGGGATGGCCTCATCCTCGGCTGCTCGCAAGGGCCTTCGGTGTTCCTTCAGCAGGCTTGCGGCCTCCTGTTTGCGAGCGATCGGTTTTCAATCAGCGTGTAACCCTTATATCATGCAAAGGTAAATAATATTCCTTAAAGTAAGAAATAATTAAGTGTTTTTTCTTAATTTTGCTGTCGTTATGAAACACCAAGATTACGTGGGCGACGCTGTCGATCTGCTGTGCGCCCTGATAAGCACCCCCAGTGTGAGCCGTTCGGAGGGCGATGCGGCCGACATCATGGAGCGACGGATGAAGAGTTATGGCTTTGCGCCCCGCCGCGAGGCCAACAACCTGTGGCTTGTGGCCGACGGCTTCGATGAGCGGAAGCCCACCTTGCTGCTCAACGCCCACATCGACACGGTGAAACCGTCGGCTTCGTGGACGCGCGACCCGTTTCACCCGACCCTTGAGGGCGACGTGCTCTATGGCCTGGGCAGCAACGACTGCGGTGGCGGCCTGACCACGTTGTTACAGGTCTTCCGTTACCTGACCTTGCGCCCACAACCCTACAACCTCATCTACCTGGCCTCGGCCGAGGAGGAGGTGTCGGGCAAGGACGGCATCAGCCGTGCCCTGCCCTTGTTGCCGAAGATCGACGTGGCCATCGTGGGTGAGCCCACGGGCATGCAACCGGCCGTGGCCGAGAAGGGACTGATGGTGCTCGACGTCATCGCCCACGGCAAGAGCGGACACGCGGCGCGCAACGAGGGTGTCAACGCCATCTATGAGGCGCTCGACGACATGCGCTGGATACGCGACTACCGCTTTGAGAAGGTGAGCCCGTTCCTGGGCCCGACGAAGATGACGCTCACCGTGGTCCATGCGGGCACGCAACACAACGTCGTCCCCGACACGTGCCAGATGCTGGTGGACGTGCGGACCAACGAGTATTACACCAATGAGGAGGTGTATGACATCATCCGCAGCCATGTCAAGAGTGAGGTCAAGGCCCACTCCTTCCGCCTCCACTCCTCGCATATCGACACGCATCACCCGTTGGTGGCCCGCTGCATGGAACTGGGACTGACGCCCTATGGCTCCCCCACGCTGAGCGACCAGGCGCTCATGCCCTTCGCCTCGTTCAAGCTTGGCCCAGGCGAGTCATCGCGCAGCCACAGCGCCGATGAGTTCATCAAGATCAGCGAGATGCGGCACGCCTTCGACACCTACATCGCCCTGCTCGACGGCAAGGAGATTGCCATTGGCGCGACTGACGACGCATAACGGAGAAAAAGGAACTAACAAAAAAGCTTTCCACCGAATCCCCGCATGGGAGTCGATGGAAAGCTTTTTTATTTTTAGGGCGGTTGCTTAACGGCCCAACCAGGCCTCCGGGTTCAACTTGGCCCGTTCCTTGCGCAACTGGAATTGCAGGATGTGGTCGGGACCGACGGTGCCCAGGATCTGTCGGGTGCTGACCTTCTGTCCGCGACTGACGCTGACCGACTTCAGGTTGCTGTACACCGAGATGTAAGCACCATGGCGCACCATGACCACCATGCTTCCTCCGTATCCGATGACGGCACTCACCTCTCCGTCGTAGATGGCGCGAGCCTGACAACCCGCACCGCCCATGATGTTGATGCCCTTGTTGTCGAGTGTCACGCCCTTGAGGCCTTCGACCTGGTACTGTCCGAAGTGGCTCACAATCTTGTAGCCACCAGTGATGGGCATGGGCAGTCGCCCGCGGTTGGCCTCAAAGCCACTGTTCATCATGCGGTCGACGGTGGAGAACTTCAACATGTTATCCGAGTTCTCCTTCGCCTCGGCTATTTCCTCCTTGGCCCTTGCGGCATCGGCCTTCTGCTTGCGCTCGGCTGCCAGTCGTTGCGACTCCGCCTCGCGTGCCGCCTGTTCCGCCCTGGCCTTGTTGGCGGCCGCCTCGGCTGCCATGCGTTGTGCGGCGGCCTCCTTGTCAGCTGCCGCCCGGGCTGCCGCCTCGGCCTTGGCTGCTTGGTCGGCCAGTTCGCGTGCGGCCGCCTTCTGGCGTGCCCGCTCTTGGGCCAGTGCTTGCTCGCGTGCCTTCGCCTTGGCCGCCTCAGCCGCCTCGGCGCGTGCCTGGCGCGCAGCGGCTTCGGCCGCAGCGGCCTTGCGAGCCTCCTCTTTCAGTTTCTCCTCGCGCGCCTTGGCCTCGGCGATGCGGCGCGCGTTCTCCTGTGCTGCGCGCTCAGCCTCAGCCTTCTTGCGGGCGATCTCCGCCACCCGTCGCTTGGCGGCTTCCGCCGCAGCGGCCTTGCGCTTGGCCTCGGCAGCCGCACGCTCGCGCACCTTCTGCACCTCGATCTCGACCAACCGGTCGATCTGGGCGTTCAGCGCGGCGTCTTTCTTGTGTTGCTCGGCGATGATGGTCTGGATGGTCTTCTGTTGCTTTTGCAGTCCTTGCACGATCTGCTGTTGCTCGTTCTTGTTGCCCTCGAGCTTCATCTTCTCCTGGCGTCCCTGGTAGAGCAGGTTGCTCTTCTGTCCGCGCACATGCTCCAGTTGGGTGTTCTTGTTGGTCACCTGGTTTTGCTTGGCCCTGACGGTCTCGCCCTGTGCCCGCTGGTACTGGGCATACTCGCGCACGAAGCGCAAGCGGCGATACATCTGCGCAAAGTTCTTGGCCGAGAAGATAAACATCAGTCGGTCTTGCACCGAGCGGTGGCGGGCCATGTAGCGCATCGACTTCACGTATCGTGCCTGGCGCTCCTTGAGTTGGGCTTGCAGGGTGGCCAGCTGCGACTTCAAGATGCCGATGTTGCCCTCGATGTGCTTGATGTCGGTCTGGATGTTGTCGATGTTTTTCTGCCGTTGGTCGATCTCACCGTTGATGGCCAACAGGTTCTTGAGCCTCTTGGCCACGTCTTCCTTGTTGGCCTTGAGCGCCTGTTCCTGTTCGCGGATCTTCTTTTGGATGGCTGCCCTTTGGCTTTGCAGTCCGCGGATGGACGCCGTGGAGTATCGGGCCGCATTGTCCTGTTTTCCTCGGTTGGCCGCCGCCTTCGTCTGCTTGCGTTGCGGGGCTTGCTTCGCCTGCTTGCGCTGCACCGTCGTGGTGTGCGTTTGCTTGCGGGCCTTACTGGAATTCTTGGTCTGCGCCCCTGCAACGGCCACCAGGCACAGGGTCATCATGATGCAAAAAAATCTTCTCATCGTATCTATTATCTTGCGGCAACGATTACATCTTATAATGTGTTAGGTATGCGACTCACTACTGCAGCAACTTGCCCAGGATGTCTGTGGCATCCATCTTCTTGTATTTGCTCGACAGCGTGGTGGTCTCCTCCCAGTCGTCGGCAGTCTTCAGCTCGTCCAGCGCCAATTTCACCGTTGCCTTGCGCGCCTGCTTGGTGGCGTTGGTGACAAAGGAGAACACCTGTGTGGCGGGGAAGGTCTTCACGCCCAGGGCCTTGAAGTCGGAATAGTTCCACGTCAGGGTCGACGCGCCTTGCGAGGCGCTGCTGTATGTCACCACGGCCTGTCCGATCCGTCCACTGTTGCGGTCGGCCTGCCAGGTGAACGACAGGTTGCCATTCTTGATGGTGACGGGCACATTTTGGCCGGTTCCATCGAGGTTGGCGGCAAACTTCGCCAGGTCGCCCTCGGTCACGCGTGTGGTGCCGGGCAACAGGAGTTGGTTCCAGAACAGGGCTTGCAGGGAATAGAAGTTCAGTCCGTTGCTGCGCAGGAAGTCGAGTTGGTTGTAGTCGCCCTTGACATACTGCTTGTGGAGCCTGTCGACGACCAACACATAGTCGGGCGTGAACTCCAGGCGTCCCACCTCCGTCCCGATGTAAGGGATGAAGAGTTGCAAGCGGATGACCTTGTCGCGGCGCATGTGGAGCGATCCCGGCACGGTGACATTCTTGCCGTCCATGGTGGCCGTGAACGTGAGACTGCCGACAATGTTCTTGGCATAGACCTTTTGGTCGCTGACCTTCTGGACAAATGCCAGTTGCTGTCCTGCGGCCTGCTTGCCCGTGGTTTGCGGCGTGGCAATGGTGCCACCGTCTTTCACCAGCGACTTCTTGGCGCCACACGAGGCGAGCACCAGGGGCGCACACAGCGCCAATATCTTCACGATGGATGTTTTCATTTCTCTTTCCTGTATAAGTTCATTTTACGTGTCAGGGCGTCCTTGTCGCCGCCCGCCTCGATGGCTTGCTGGAGGAAGTGGAGCGCCTGCTGCCTGTCTCCCACCTCATGGTAGATGTCGGCGGCATGCTCCAGCACGACGGCGCTGACGGCGCTGTCGGTGTCGTTCTTCAGTGTGGCGTCCATATAGATCTTGGCCTCGGCATAGCGCCCTTCCTTGTAGAGGATCCAGGCATAGGTGTCGAGGAAGGTGGCATTGCTGGGCTCGGCCTTCACGGCCTTGGCGCTCATCTCCTCGGCCCGCTTCAGGTCGCCGCCCTCCTCGGAGAGGAAGTAGGCGTAGTTGTTGAGCGTCATGGCATGGTCGGGCTTCCATTGCAGGCAACTGTCGAAGGCGGCGTAGGCCTTGTCTTTCTCGCCCTGCGTGTGATAGATCTCGCCCATGATGGCATAGAAGTCGCTGACGATGTCGGGGTTGCTCTTGTCGTTGATCTCGGCCGTGCCACGCTGGAAGGCGTCGAGGGCTCCCTTGTCGTCTTGCTGATAGTAGCGCGCCAGGCCGGTGAAGTAATAAAAGGCCATTTCATCGGGGTTGTAGAGCATGCCCGGCTCGGCCAGGGCGGCGACGGCTTTCCAGTCTTGTGAGGCCCATTTGTTCTGGATGAGTTGGAAACGGGCGGCCGCATTGTCGGGCGTGAGGCGCAGCACCTGTGCCAGCGCGGTGTCGACCTGTGCCTCTGGCATTTTCTTCGTTTGGTAATAGGCCGCACGCATCACGGCCAGCGACACGTCCTTGGGCACCGCCTGGCTCATGCGGTCCATGAGCTCGATGATGGCGGTGGAGTCGCCTCCCTTGCGCTCGTTCTCCATGATGGCCTGCTTGAGAAACTGCGCGCGACTGTCCTCGGGGGTGTTCTTGCCCAAGAGGATGCGCTCCATCATCTGGCGGGCCAGCGAGTCATTGCCCGATGAACGGTAATAATCATACATGGAACTCTGCGCATAGGTGTTGTCGGGGTTTTCCTTCAAGGCCTGCGCAAAGAGTTTGTAGGCTTCTTTCTGTCGCTTGTGCTGCATGAGCCAGTTGCCCAGCATCACGGAGAAGGTCTTGTCGTTGGGGTGCTTGTCGGCCAGGCGTTTCAGCGTCTGGTAGGCGTTGCGGTAGTCGCCCTTCATCTCATAGACGTTCATCTTGGCCATTTCAAACTGGTCGTCGGCTCCCTCGAGCTCTTCCATCTTGCCGATGGCATCGAGCATCTTGTCGTAGTTCTTCTGCTGTTGGTAGAGCTGCACGAGCACGTTGAGCACATCGCTTCGGTCGCGGTTGTTGGCAAAGAGCCGTTCATAGGCGTTGGTGGCCTTGGCGTAGTCGCCCATGCCGATGTAGAACTGGGCCACCTTCTCTTGGTAGATGCCGTTGCCGGGTCGCAACTCGGCGGCCTTCTCAAGGCTTTGCAGTGCCAGCGTGTCTTTTTTCAGCATCGACAGGAAGCGCGCCTTGAGGAAGTAAGCCTCCGCTGCCTTGGGGTTGATCTCCAGGCAGTGGCGCAACAGGTCGAAGGCGGCGGCATAATGGCCGGCCTCCTGCTGGCGCACCGCCTCGAGGAAGAAGTAGTCGTAGCGCCGGCTGTCGTTGTAGCTCAGCGTGTCGGCCTGGACGGCCACAGGTGCCGTCTTGGCTTTCTTCTTGCTGAGCGAGGGCATGGCGACGCCGCCCATCGCCACTGCGGCGAGGGCCAGCAATGTGATATTTCTGAACCTTCTGTACATTCGAGTCAAGCTCCTCTCATCATTTCACGCCTGTATGTCCGTAGCCTCCTTCGCCACGCTCGGTCTCATCGAGCACGCTCACGGGTTCGAAGTCGACCTGCTCATAGCGTGCCACGACCATCTGGGCGATGCGCTCGCCGTCGCGAATGACGAAGTCTTCATTGGAGAAGTTGACCAGCAGCACCTTGAGCTCGCCGCGATAGTCGGCGTCGATCGTTCCCGGGGTGTTGAGCACCGTGACACCATACTTCAGCGCCAGGCCGCTGCGGGGGCGCACCTGTGCCTCGTATCCGTCGGGCAAGGCGATGTGCAGGCCCGTGGGCACCAGCACACGCTCCATGGGGTGCAAGACGATGGGTTCCGACAGGTTGGCGCGGAGGTCGAGGCCGGCACTCTGGACGGTGGCATAGGCCGGCAGGGGCTGATGGCCCGTGTTGACTACTTTTATTTTCAGCATAACAGTTGCAAAATTAATAAATTCCGCCCACTTATATACTTTTTAATTATTAAAAAGGCGAAAAATGAAGAAATAACAAGTAACTTTGCCACAACAATCCACACGGCCGTGAGAACCAGCCGACAGGGACAACGAAAAACATAACGACATGAACTGGAACCAACTCATTTCCAACAAGCGTTTCGGGCAGGAGGAGCGCCATGCCCTCCGTCACGACGACCGCTCGGAGTTTAAGCGCGACGGCGACCGCCTGATCTACTCGGCTCCCTTCCGTCGCCTGCAAAACAAGACCCAGGTGTTTCCGCTCCCGGGCAGCATCTTCGTGCACAACCGCCTGACCCACTCGCTGGAGGTGTCGTCGCTGGGCAAGTCGCTGGGCGACGACGTGGTGCGCCGCCTGACGGTGGTTCACCCGGAACTGCGGGGCACGCTGTTTGAGGAGATCGGCACCATCGTGCAGACGGCAGGCCTGGCCCACGACATGGGCAACCCGCCTTTTGGCCATTCGGGCGAGAAGGCCATCCAGACCTACTTCACCGAGGGACCGGGCTCGCAACTGCGCAGCCAGGTGAGCGACGCCTTCTGGGCCGACATCACCCACTTTGAGGGCAACGCCAACGCCTTCCGCCTGTTGGTCCACCAGTTTGTGGGCCGGCGCGCGGGCGGCTATGTCATGACCTACGCCTCGCTGGCGTCGATCGTGAAATATCCTTTCTCCAGCCTGTTGGCCGGGGCGCACGGCAAGTTTGGCTTCTTCACCTCGGAGGCGGCGAGTTTCGCCAAGATCGCCGATGAATTGGGGCTTATTCGCCTCTCAGCCCCTGGTGAGCCGCTCCGCTACGCCCGCCATCCGCTGGTGTATCTCATGGAGGCCGCCGACGATATCTGCTACGAGATCATGGACATCGAGGACTCTCACAAGTTGAAGATCCTCTCGTATGAGGAGACTCGCGACCTGCTGCTGGGCTTCCTCGACCCGGAGACGCAAGCTCACGTCATGAGCCGCCTCAAAGAGGAGGGCGTGACCGACCGCAACGAACAGGTGGTCTACATGCGGGCCTGCGTGGTGGGTGCGCTGGAGCGGGCCTGCGTCAACACGTTTGTCGAGAACGAGGAGGCCATCCTGAACGGCAAGTTCAGCGGCAGCCTCATCAGCAACATCGAACCGACGCTGCGCGAGGCCTACCAGCGGTGTGTGGCCCTGTCGCGACAAAAAATCTACCGCAGCAAACCGGTGCTCGACGTGGAGCTGAGTGGTTACAAGATCATGGAGACGCTGATGGAGACGCTCATCTCGGCGGCCATCCATCCAGAGAAGTTCCACTCGCAACAACTCATCTGCCGTTTCAGCAGCCAGTATGCCATCGAGAGTCCGGACCTGGAGACGCGCATCATGGCCGTGCTCGACTACATCAGCGGCATGACCGACATCTACGCGCTCGACATCTACCAGAAGATCGAGGGCATCGCCCTGCCCATCGTCTAACCCTCAAAAAAAACACATAACACCGATGAAACGGCGCATTTTCTTCAATCACAAGGAAGAGTTATGGAACAGTTGGAGCCACGCTGGCGGCATCGCCATCGGCGTGGTGTTTGGCGTGATCTTCCTCGTCTGGTGCTTCCAGGTGGGCAACGGATGGGCCACGGCGAGCATCATCCTCTACCTCTTCGGCATGCTCTGCTCCTACATCGCCTCGACGGTCTACCACGCGCTGAGCGCTTGGTCGCCATGGAAGGAACGCCTGCGCAAGTGGGACCACGCCGCCATCTACTGGCACATCGCTGGCTCCTACTCGCCCATCACACTCATCTGCCTGCGCGACCAGGGCTATTGGGGCTGGACGCTCTTCTGCTTCATCTGGGCGGCGGCCATCGCGGGAACAATCGTCAGCTTCCGCGGACTGAAGGGGCACAGCAACCTGGAGACCATCTGCTTCGTGGCCATGGGCCTCAGCGTGCTGGTGGCCCTGAAGCCACTCGTCGACTCGCTGCCGACGGCCTCGTTCTGGTGGATCATCGGCGAGGGCGTCAGCTACATCACGGGCGCCGTGTTCTACAGTCTCAACCGCCGCCGGTTCATGCACACGGTGTTCCACTTCTTCGTGCTCCTGGGCTCGGTGTGCCACATCATCGCTGTGTGGGACATCCTCATGAAGTATCTCTGAGGACCACGGCTACGTCTCCCACATAACAGACACAGGGCCACTCCCGCCGATGCTCGTCGCATCCTCACGGGAGTGGCCCTGTGGCCTTAATGGCGCTCTACAAAATTAATGAAACTGAGTACTATTTGGACAACGTCTTGTGCATCTTGCTAAACTCATCCATTATTTTCTTAAGCAGAGAATTTGAATTGTCAACAATTATTGCTGCATATATTTCCTGATTCTCAACCTTTGCATTCGCTGTTCGAATTGTATAATGTTGTTTTGCGTTATAATCGTTGAACCATCTTATAAAGAGCTTTGCTCTTGCCCGCTCACGATGGTCACTATTATCACAAATATACAACAGAACATTTGAGTTTAATTCAAAAAAATTCTCAATTATAGCAATTATCGTTTTACGTATTTTTATATCCATAGAACCATGACTACCATTTGCATTACCGATGCTAAACTGGTAGCTCATGCATCCTCCTATCTCAAACTCTTCAGAAAAAGAGATAGCATACACTATTTTTTGTTCTGTTTCAAAAAGGTAATAATCAGTTTTGTCAACGTCATGGTACACCTTATATGGAGCAACGCCATTTATTTTTTTGGTGTCTAGTTGCTTCATGCTTTTCCGAATGTCGACTTTAAATCCAGGCCATAATATTTTTTGGCACCTTCTTCCATTTCCTTTTTGTGCTTCAAGAGAAGTTTAAACTTCCTAATAGCCTCTTCTTTTGCGATTTCCATAATCTCATAATTTATAATCATCCGCAAATATACACTTAGTTTTAACAACTGCAAAGTATTAAGCGAATTATTTTTTGACCTACAGCATCACTGTGTTGGGACGTCCGGGAATACGGAGTGCCTCGGGGTGCTCCTCCACAAAACTGTTGATGTGGCGTACGCGTTTCTCCTCAAAGATCTCATCGACAGCGATGAGGATGCCACTCTCCTCGACCTCACCAAACTCATGGTTGATGGCCGTGCCGAAAAACTTCATGGTGGGCGACAGGTTCATGTAGGCGTTGACCAGCGGCGGGATGTTATAGCCCAACTGGCGCACGTGGCGGTTGAGGATGCGGTAGTCCTTGCGGAAGTCGTCCTCGCAGAAAATCTCACGCAACTCGTCCTCGGGAGTCTCCAAAAGCACCGGTTCCATCGGGGTCACGAGGCCGTCCTTGTCGCCGAAGTGCTTGCGAAGGAAATAGAGGATCATGTCGCGTCCGCGGCGGTTGAACGAGGGATACATGGTCATCTTTCCGAGGAAATACTTGCAGCGCGGGTTGATGACCGTGAGGGCGCCAAGACCATCCCAGAGGTTGTCGAGGGCAAAGATCGACTTGGTGTTCTTGCGCACGTTCTGATAGTCGACAGAGACAAACGAACGGCCGAGCTCCACAGTGTAGGGGGCATAGTCGCGCATGAACTCCTCGGAGAAGTGGAACATGTGGGCCATGGCCACCTGTGGCTGTCCGCCCGCATTGATCTTCCAATCGTCGCAAAACAAGTAGCGGTAGCCTCCGATGATCTCCTCGGCCTCGGGGTTCCAGACGATGAGCTGTCGGCAACCATCGTCCATGGTGTCGAACTCGTCGATGTCGACCGACTTTCCCGTTCCGCCACCAGCGGTGCGGAAGGCAATCTCGCGCAGCCGACCGATCTCGCGCATCACGTTGGGCGAGTTCTTGGCTGTGATGACATAAATCTCGTTGTGGCTCTTGTTGGTTGTCCGCAATTCGCGCTCGGGCGTGAGCTCCGCCTTGAGCAGTTCCTTGCTGACGGGTTGGCAAATCTCTTCTTCCTTCATACTTCTAAATATCCGGCCTACTCACCTCTCTCGGAGGCTGGCCCTGCTTGTTCGTAAACCTTGTCTTCTACATATTTGGCCCATTCCATCGGTGTCCGGCTCTTGTCGAACGTCTGCCAGGGGATGGGCTTTCCGACGACCACGCGATAGTCCTTGCCCACGTTCTCATACATCTCGTCGACAAGGAAGAGCATGGCGATGTTGAGCTTCAGGCCCAACTTCTTTTGCCACTTGGCAATGCGGTAGAACCGCTTGGAGTTGCGTCCGCTGAAATAGATGGGCACCACGTCGCGATGATACTCCACGCTCTTGGTGATGAACGTCTTCTTCCAAGGCAGGTCGTGGATCTTGCCGTCGATCATCCTCGAGTTGAGTCCGGCGGGGAACATGAGCATGTGGTTGTCGCTCTGGAAGCCAGCCTCCACCATGCGGGGGAAGTCGCGGCTCTGCTTGCCGGTCTTGTTGATGCCGATGCTCACGGGGCGCAGGCCCGGGAGCGAGAGCAAGAGGTCGTTGACGAGATAACGGAAACGACCGTCATAATGTGTGCCGATGATCGAGCCCAGGCAGACGCCGTCCTCACCGCCCAACGGATGGTTGGACACAAAGGTGTACAGCTTGCCGTCGTTCTTGTCGGGCAGGTTCTCAGCCCCTTCGATGGTGACGTTCATCTTCAGGTACTTCACACACTCGGTGAGCCACTCCGTGCCTGTCTTGTCACGGCTCTCCCACAGGAAACGGTTCACCTCGTCCTCATGCACGATATGCTTCAGCCAGCTCACCAGGAAACGAGGCACCCACTTGGCCTTGTCGCCCATCTTGCCACGAAGAATCTTATCTATGTCGATGGTTTTTTCCATGCTTTCGCTAATCAAGCTAATCTACTAACAAGTTGCAAAAATAACATTTCTTTTTCTAAATCTGTTCCTTTTGGCCTAAAAAATCATCATTTCTTCAGAATTGTAACCGAAATGAATGACACACAGAGTGGGCACCGACAGCTCCGCCTGCCACCACCCACAAGTCCAAGCCAATGACGGACCGTTCTTTTTGTCTTGAAAATTCTGAAAAATCCAGCACTTCCAGACTGCACCTTCTAGAGAAAAATAAATAGGTTTTGTCCGATTAAATTTCGTTAAAAGTCTTAACGGTGGTTAATTTGTATGAAATTGTTCGGAGAAAGAGGCCTAATCGAGTCGCGATAGATATCAAATCGAGACTCGATAGATATCTTATCGAGAGTCGATAGATATCGAATCGAGAGTCGATAAGATATCTATCGCAAAACTCTGAGCATGCGCAGAGTTTTCCTAAGAGCACATTTTCTTCTATCACCCTGAGCATCAGCTGTTTGCACAAAATGCGCTGAGAATCGCGTATTTGCGGCCAAAAATCTTGTCGTGGCAAAAATCGCCTGGATTTTGAGGGTGTTTGTCAATTTATTTATAAGTGCCCATCCCTTTCCGGCCTAAGCCCCGACGTAGCCCGAAAATCATAAAATCACAGGAAAAAACAATTTTTGTGAAGAGAAGTGGGGGAAAGTGGGGAAATTTGTGTAACTTTGGAGCCTGATTTATATAAATTAGAACGCATGCGATTTTTAGGCAACATCGAGGCACGAACAGACACGAAGGGACGGGCCTTCCTCCCCTCGGCTTTTCGCAAGGTGCTCATGGCATCGGGCGAGGAGAACCTGGTGTTGCGCCAAGACATCTTCGAGAAATGCCTCGTGATCTATCCCGAGACGGTATGGAATCGCGAGATGGACGAGATGCGTTCGCGCCTGTCGCGCTGGGACCGCCGCCAGCAGATGGTCTTCCGCAGCTTTGTGAGCGGCGTGACCAGTCTGGCCGTCGACGCCAGCGGCCGCATCCTCATCCCCAAAGCCTTCCTCGAAGCGGCCGGCATCAAGCAGGACATACGCTTCGTGGGCATGGGCGACACCATCGAGGTGTGGGCCAACGAGACGGGCAACAACCCCTTCATGGACACCGACGAGTTCGGACAGGCCCTGGAGCAGATGATGGCACCCACACCTGACAGTGGCTCGCAGGCGACAACAACAAACGAATAGAGACAACCCATGGTCAAGACTGCTGAAACCTATCATGTGCCCGTGTTGCTGAAAGAAAGCGTCGACGGACTCAACATCAAGCCCAATGGCACCTACGTGGACGTCACCTTCGGCGGCGGCGGACACTCGCGCGAGATCCTCTCACGCCTGGGCAAGGGCGGACACCTGTTCGGATTCGACCAGGACGCCGACGCCGAGGGCAACGTCAAGACGCTCTTCGACAGCGACAGGCATGCCGACACCGAGGCGCAGGACCGACCGGTGTTCACCTTCGTCAGGTCCAACTTCCGCTACCTGAAAAACTGGATGCGCTACCACGACGTGGACCACATCGACGGCCTGCTGGGCGACCTGGGGGTGTCGAGCCACCACTTCGACGACGAGAGCCGTGGCTTCTCCTTCCGCTTCGACGCGCCACTCGACATGCGCATGAACAAACGGGCTGGCAAGACCGCCGCCGACATCGTCAACGAGTACGACGAGGCACGCCTGGCCGACGTGTTCTACCTCTACGGCGAGCTGCGCACCTCGCGACGCATCGCCGCCACCCTGGCCAAGGCTCGCCAACAGAAGCCCATCGCCACCACCCACGACCTGATGGAGGCCGTGGAGCCCCTCTTCCGCCGCGACCGCGAGAAGAAAGACCTGGCGCGCCTCTTCCAGGCGCTGCGCATCGAGGTGAACCACGAGATGGACGCCCTCAAGGAGATGCTCACGGCCGCCACCGACCTGCTGGCGCCAGGCGGACGGCTCAGCATCATCACCTACCACTCGCTCGAAGACCGCATCGTGAAAAATGTCATGAAGACCGGACGGGCCGACGGCAAGGTGGAACAAGACTTCTTCGGACGCGTGGAGAGCCCCTACCGCATGGTCACCTCAAAGGTGATCACCCCCACCGACGAGGAACAACAGAGCAACCCGCGAAGCCGAAGCGCCAAACTTAGAATAGCCGAGAAGAAATGACTGAAAGCAAGCCGAACATAAAGGAAGAAGAGAAGAAACCGACAGAGCGCAAGCCTCTGGAGGAGCTGACGCTGAAGGAGGTCATCGAGGAGACGGCCACCGAGGACGAGTCGCCACAGTCGATCAAGTTCTCGCTGCGCAAGATCCTGGGTGGCGACATCCTCAACGCGGCCATCATCCGCCGGCAGGTGTGGCTCATCCTGCTCATCGCGTTCTTCATGGTCATCTACGTCTCCAACCGATACAGTTGCCAACAAGACATCATCGAGATAGACAAGCTCCACCAACAGCTGACCGAGGCCAAGTACAAGGCGCTCAGCAGCCAGAGCGAGCTCACAGAAGTCAGCCGCGAGAGCAACGTGCTCGACATGCTGAAAAACAACAAGGACAGCGTGCTGAAGATTGCCAGCCAGCCTCCTTATTTTATAGAAATACCCAATGGTCAATAACCCGTCATGAGCAAGTTCAACTACAAAAAGGTCATGCCACGCTACAGCCTCATCTGCATGGTGCTGTCGGTGGTGGCACTGGGCATCCTCGTCAAGGCGGGATACATCATGACGGCCAAGCGCTCCTACTGGGAACAGGTGGCCAAGCGTGAGACGCGGGACAGCGTGCCCGTGCCCTCACAACGTGGCAACATCCTCAGCGACGACGGACAACTGCTGGCCTCATCGCTGCCGGAGTTTAAGCTCTACATGGACTTCCACCAGTTGCACGAGGCCAACAACGACTCGCTCTGGGAGGTCAAGCTCGACAGCATCTGCATGGGCCTCCACGAGATCTTCCCCGAGAAGAGCGCCGGCGCCTTCAAGGCTCACCTGGAGAAGGGACGCCGCGAGGGCAAGCGCTACTACCCGATATGGCCCAAGCGCGTCAACTACAACACCTACACGGAGGTGAAGGAGCTGCCGGTCTTCCGCCTGAAACGCTTCCAGAGCGGTTTCGTGCCCCAGGAGCTGCAGTCGCGCACCCGCCCCTACGGCAACATGGCCGCACGCACCATCGGCATGATGTACAGCGAGAAGGACATGGGACGCACGCCACGCTGTGGCCTGGAGTTCTCCTACGACTCGCTGCTGCGCGGCACCGACGGACTGAAGAACCGCCGCAAGGTGCTCAGCAAATACATGGACATCATCGAGCGCGAGCCCGTGGAGGGAGCCGACATCATGACCACCATCAACGTGAGCATGCAGGACCTGGCCGAGCGCGCCGTGCTCAAGAAGCTGCAAGAGATCAACGCCGAGTTTGGCGTGGCCATCGTCATGGACGTGAAGACGGGCGACGTGAAAGCCATCGTCAACCTGGAGAAGTGTGTCGACGGCAAGTACCGCGAGATACAGAACCATGCCGTCACCGACCTCGTGGAACCGGGCTCGGTCTTCAAGACGGCCACGGTGATGACGGCCCTCGAGGACGGCGTGTGCGACACGTCGTTCACCATACCCACGGGCAACGGCATCTGGCACGTCTACGGACGCGACATGAAAGACAGCCACTGGCGCTCGGGCGGCTATGGCACCATCTCGCTGGGACAGGCCATGGAGCTCAGTTCGAACATCGGCATCAGCTACATGGTCGACAAGTTCTACCACAACGACCCGGAGAAGTTTGTCAGGGGCATCTGGCGCACGGGCATCAACGACCCCAACATCAGCATCCCCATCGAGGGCCACGCCAAGCCGTGGATCCGCATGCCGCAGAAATACCCCAACGGACAATGGAAGAACTGGAGCAAGACGGCCCTGCTGTGGATGAGCATCGGCTATGAGACGCTCATACCGCCCATCTACACGCTGACCTTCTACAACGCCATCGCCAACAACGGCCGCATGATGCAACCGCGCTTTGTGAAGGCCACCGTGAAAAACGGCGACACGCTGACCGCCTATCCGCCCACCGTGGTGAAGGGACGCGAGCACATCGCCTCGGAGAAGACCATCAAAATCCTGCAAGACCTGTTGCACCGTGTGGTGATCAACGGCACGGGAAAGAAGGCCAACAGCCCCAACTTCTGGGTGTGCGGCAAGACCGGAACGGCCATGATCGCCAAGAACGGGTCGTACAAGGGCGTGCCCAACCACCTGCTGTCGTTTGCAGGATGGTTTGGCGAGAAGGACAAGCCCTACTACAGTTGCATCGTCTGCATACAGAAACAGGGCATGCCGGCCTACGGCTGGATGAGCGGCGAGGTGTTCAAGGACATCGCCGAGGGCATCATGGCCAAGTATGTGAGGTATGACATCAGCGACGCGCGCGACTCGTCGTCGCACCCCATACCCGACGTGAAGAACGGCAACATCTTCTCCGCACAGCGCGTGCTGGCGCTGCTCGGCATCCACACATCGACCAACTACGCCACAAAGGCCACACAGACGGCCATGGTGTGGGGCGACGCCTTGAGAAAGAGCAACGGCATCGTGCTGCAAAAAGAACCCTTGATGAGCCGACGCCACATGCCCAACGTGATCGGGATGGGCGCACGCGACGCTGTCTACCTCATCGAGAGCCGAGGCGTCAGGTGCGTCGTACTCGGACGGGGAAAGGTCGTCGAGCAGAGCCTCGAGCCTGGACACTACATCAAGGGCAAAGAGACGTGCACACTAAAACTGGAATAAACAATAACAGAGAATACATATGAAACTGCAAGAACTGTTGAAGAACACCAAGCCGCTGGCCAACGTCGGCGACATGGACGTGAACATCACGGGAGTTGACATCGACTCAAGAAAAGTGAAGTCTGGACACCTGTTCATCGCCATGAAAGGCACGCAGGTGGACGGACATCAGTTCATCCCCAAGGCCATCGAGCTCGGGGCATCGGCCGTGATCTGCCAAGACATGCCCGAGGAGAAGGCCGACGGCGTGACCTACGTGCAGGTGGCCGACTCGGAGGAGGCTGCCGGCAAGGTGGCCACACTGTTCTATGGCGACCCCTCGCACCACCTGACACTGGTCGGCGTGACGGGCACCAACGGCAAGACGACCATCGCCACCTTATTATATAATATGTTTCGCAAGATGGGCCACAAGTGCGGACTGCTGTCCACCGTGTGCAACTACATCGAGGACGAGGCCATCCCGGCCGACCACACCACCCCCGACCCCATCGAGCTCAACGAACTGCTGGGCCGCATGGTGCAGGCGGGCTGCGAATATGCGTTCATGGAGTGCTCCAGCCACGCCATCGCACAGAAGCGCATCAGCGGACTGAAGTTTGCCGGTGGCATCTTCACCAACCTGACGCGCGACCACCTCGACTACCACAAGACCTTCGAGAACTACCGCAACGCCAAGAAGGCGTTCTTCGACGGACTGCCCAAGACGGCGTTTGCCATCACCAACGCCGACGACAAGAATGGCATGGTGATGGTGCAGAACACCAAGGCCACCGTGAAGACCTACTCCATCCGCCAGATGGCCGACTTCCGCGCTCGCATCATCGAGATGCACTTCGCCGGCATGTATCTCGACATCGACGGACACGAGGTGGGTGTGCAGTTCATCGGCAAGTTCAACGTGAGCAACCTGCTGGCTGTCTATGGCGCCGCACGCATGTTGGGCAAGCAACCTGAGGACATCCTCGTGGTGCTCTCCACGCTTCACAGCGTAAGCGGCCGCCTGGAGCCCGTGCAGTCGCCCGACGGCTACACGGCCATCGTGGACTACGCACACACGCCCGACGCCCTGGCCAACGTGCTGTCATCGATCCATGAGGTGCTCAGCGGCAAGGGCCACGTCATCACCGTCTGTGGCGCCGGTGGCAACCGCGACCACGGCAAGCGCCCGCTCATGGCGCAGGAGGCCGTGAAGCAGTCGGACAAGGTGATCATCACCAGCGACAACCCCCGCTTCGAGGACCCGCAGGCCATCATCGACGACATGGTGGCCGGACTGAACAAGGAACAGATGAAGAAGGTGCTGACCATCGTCGACCGCAAGGAGGCCATCAAGACGGCCTGCATGATGGCCCAGAAGGACGACGTGGTGCTGGTGGCCGGCAAGGGCCATGAGAACTACCAGGAGATCAAGGGCGTCAAGCACCACTTCGACGACAAGGAGGTACTCCACGAGATATTCAACGCCTAAGGACCCACGGTCAACAGGCGACTAACGGGCGCGGACCACACAGGCCACACCCTCAACAGATAAAAAGCTATAGTCAATGTTATACTATCTTTTCAGGTTCTTAGAACAGTTTGGCATCAGCGGCTCGGGCATGTGGGGCTACATCTCCTTCCGCGCGCTGCTGGCGCTCATCCTGTCGCTGATCATCTCCACATGGTTCGGCGAGAAGTTTATCAAGTATCTCAAGAGCAAGCAGATCACCGAGACTCAGCGCGACGCCAGCATCGACCCGTTTGGCGTGAAGAAGATCGGAGTGCCGTCGATGGGCGGCATCATCATCATCGTGTCGATCCTCATCCCCGTGCTGTTGCTCGGCCGACTGAGGAACATCTACCTCATCCTCATGATCATCACCACCCTGTGGCTCGGCTTCCTGGGTGGCATGGATGACTTCATCAAGATCTTCCGCCGCAACAAGGAGGGACTGAAGGGCAAATACAAGATTGTCGGACAGGTCTCCATCGGCCTCATCGTCGGACTGGTGCTCTGGGCGTCGCCCGACGTGAAGATGAACGAGAACCTCACGGCTGAACGGCAGAACAGCCAGGAGGTGGTGGTCAGCCACAGCACAGAGGCGGAGAAGTCGCTCAAGACAACCATCCCGTTTGTCAAGGGCCACAACCTCGACTACTCGCAGATCATGTCGTTCTGCGGCAAGTACAAGTCGGCAGCCGGCTGGGTGCTGTTTGTCATCATGACCATCTTCGTCGTGACCGCCGTCAGCAATGGCGCCAACCTCAACGACGGCATGGACGGCATGTGTGCCGGCAACTCGGCCATCATCGGTGTGGCGCTCGGCATACTGGCCTACGTGAGCTCGCACATGGAGTTTGCGGCCTACCTCAACATCATGTACATACCGGGCTCGCAAGAGCTGGTGGTGTTCATGTGTGCCTTCGTGGGCGCCCTCATCGGCTTCCTGTGGTACAACGCCTACCCCGCACAGGTGTTCATGGGCGACACGGGATCGCTCACCATCGGCGGCATCATCGGCGTGGGGGCCATCATCATCCACAAGGAACTGATGTTGCCCATCCTCTGCGGCGTGTTCTTCGTGGAGAGCCTCAGCGTCATCTGCCAGGTGTGGTACTACAAGCTCGGCAAGCGCAAGGGCGTGAAGCAACGCATCTTCAAGCGCACGCCGATACACGACAACTTCCGTGTGACCGACGACCAACTGGACCCGGATTGCAAGTATCTCATCAAGTCGCCCCACTCGGCCAAGCATGAGTCGAAGATCACCATCCGCTTCTGGATCATCACCATCATCCTCGCCGCACTGACCATCATCACCCTGAAGATCAGATAAGCGGGCGAGAAGGGGACCGCCGACAGGCCGTCGCCGACAAAGGCAAACGGCCTGACAGGGGCCCAGGCTGGGGACCATCATCATCCCCGCACAACAACAATCGTTAAACAGAAAGCTATGAAAAGAATTGTAGTTTTGGGAGCTGGCGAAAGCGGCGCAGGAGCCGCCGTGCTGGCCAAGCAAAAAGGATTCGACGTGTTTGTGTCTGACATGTCGAAAATCAACGACAAATACAAGAAGGTGCTCGACGACCATCACATCGCATGGGAGGAGGGCCACCACACCGAGGAGCTCATCCTCAACGCCGACGAGATCATCAAGAGCCCAGGCATCCCCAAGGAGGCGCCCATGATACAAAAGCTCATGGCACAGGGCACGCACATCATCAGCGAGATCGAGTTTGCCGGCCGCTACACGCACTCGAAGATGATCTGCATCACGGGATCGAACGGCAAGACCACCACGACCTCGCTCATCTACCATATCTTCAAGGCCGCAGGATACGACGCTGGCCTCGCCGGCAACATCGGACGGAGCCTGGCACTGCAAGTGGCAGAGGACCCGCACGAGTATTACATCATCGAACTGAGCTCATTCCAGCTCGACAACATGTATGACTTCCGCGCCAACATCGCCATCCTGCTCAACATCACGCCCGACCATCTCGACCGCTACGACTATAAGTTTGAGAACTATGCGGCCGCCAAGATGCGCATCACACAGAACCAGACGGCGGAGGACAGCTTCATCTACTGGAACGACGACCCCGTCATCAAGGAGGAACTGAAGAAATATGACATCAAGGCCGTGGCTTGCCCGTTCTCGGAACTGAAGGAAGACGGATCGATCGCCTACATCGAGGAGGGACAGTACAAACTGGAGTTCCCCACGCCATTCAACATGGAACAAGAGGAACTGTCGCTCACCGGCAAGCACAACATCTACAACTCGCTGGCCGCCGGCCTCGCCTCCAACATCACGGGCATCAAGAAGGAGATCATCCGCAAGAGCCTCAGCGACTTCCCCGGCGTGGAGCATCGCCTGGAGAAGGTGTGCAACGTGCGCGGCGTGCACTATGTCAACGACTCGAAGGCCACCAACGTGGACGCCTGCTGGTATGCGCTCGAAAGCATGAAGACGCCTGTGGTGCTCATCCTCGGCGGCAAGGACAAGGGCAACGACTACAATGAGATCAAGGACCTGGTGAAGAAGAAGTGCCGCGCACTGGTGTACCTCGGAGCGGACAACACCAAGCTCCACAATTTCTTCGACGGCATGGGCATCACCGTGCGCGACACACACAGCATGAAAGACTGCGTGCAGGCGTGCTACGACCTCGCACAGGCCGGCGACACCGTGCTGCTGTCGCCCTGCTGCGCCAGCTTCGACCTCTTCAAGAACATGGAGGACCGTGGCGAGCAATTCAAGGCACTCGTAAGAAGCTTATAGCCAAGGGGCGGCCAAAAGGCCGCCTCGCAGCTCAAACAAGGACATGAACAAGAAGTTATCCAACTTATTCAAGGGTGACAAAGTCATCTGGATGGTCTATTTCTTCCTTTGCATCATCAGCATCGTGGAGGTCTTCTCGGCCTCGTCGGAGCTGACCTACAAGGGAGGCAACTATCTCGCGCCCTTCATCAAGCACATCGGCATCATCATCTTCGGCTTCGGCCTGATGGTGGTGACGCTCAACATCAGCTGCAAATACTTCAAGATCATGACACCCATCTTGCTGGCCTTCACGGGCCTGCTGCTCATCTGGGTGCTCATAGCGGGACAATCCACCAACGGTGCCAGCCGCTGGATACCCATCCTCGGCATACAATTCCAGCCATCGGAACTGGCCAAGGGCGCCCTGGTGCTCATGACCGCACAGATCCTAAGCGCCATGCAGACCGACAACGGGGCCGACCGAAAGGCCATGAAATACATCCTGTGGATAGCAGCCCCGTTCCTGGCCCTCATCGGCATGGAGAACCTGTCGACAGCTGCGCTGCTGTGCGCCGTGATCTTCTTCATGATGGTCATCGGACGGGTGCCGGGCCGACAGCTCGGAAGACTGGTGCTGACGGTGGTGGCCGCCATCGCCTTCGCCGTGGCGTTGGTCATGTTTGTGGGTGAAGACACAGGCAAGGAGGAAGGCACCAAGAACCTGACCGAACAACAGATGGCCGACGGACAGACCGTCAGGACGGAGGAAAATGAAGGACACAAGGGCCTGCTGCACCGTCTCGACACCTGGAAATCGCGCATCGACAAGTTCCTCAACTCGAAGGAAGTGCCACCCGAGAAGGTGGACCTCGACAAGGGAGCCCAGGAGGCTCACGCCAAGATAGCCATCGCCACCAGCAACGTCATCGGCAAAGGACCGGGCAACTCCGTGCAGCGCGACTTCCTCGCACAGGCCTTCTCTGACTTCATCTATGCCATCATCATTGAGGAGACGGGCATCGAGGGAGCGTTCTTCGTGGCCATGCTCTACATCATCCTGCTCTTCCGCACAGGACGCATCGCCAACCGCTGCGAGAACAACTTCCCTGCGTTCCTGGCCATGGGACTGGCCTTGCTGCTGGTCGTGCAGGCGTTGTTCAACATGTGCGTGGCCGTCGGACTTGTGCCCGTCACCGGACAACCGTTGCCGCTGATCAGCAAGGGAGGCACGTCGACACTGGTCAACAGCGTCTACATCGGCATCATCCTAAGCGTGAGCCGCACAGCCAAGAAGACCAAGGACGAAAAGGTGGCCAAAGCGAGCGTGGCAACCGCAACGGCTTAGCTCACGAAGACCCGCCGAAAGGCAGGACAAAGAGAAAAAAAGAGCAAGCAAGAAAATGGAATGAAAATGATCAAAAGTGGGAAAAATTGATTACTTTTGCAAAAATAAGTGATTATGGACAAGGAGTTAAGAATCATCATCAGCGGAGGCGGAACAGGTGGACACATCTTCCCCGCCATATCCATCGCCAACGCCATCAAGGCTAAGCACCCTGAGGCGAAGATATTGTTTGTGGGAGCACTCGGACGCATGGAGATGCAACGCGTGCCGGCAGCAGGCTACGAGATCAAGGGACTGCCCATCTGTGGCTTCGACCGCAAGCACCTGTTGAAGAACATCGCTGTCCTGTTCAAGATATGGAAGAGCCAGCACATCGCCAAGAAGATCGTACGCGAGTTCAAGCCCATGGCCGCTGTGGGTGTGGGCGGTTATGCCAGCGGACCAACGCTGAACGTATGCGCCGAGAAAGGCATACCCTGCCTCATACAGGAGCAGAACAGCTACGCCGGCGTCACCAACAAGATACTGGCCAAGAAAGCCACCAAGATCTGCGTGGCCTACGACGGCATGGAGCGCTTCTTCCCCGCAGAGAAGATTGTCAAGACGGGCAACCCCGTCAGGCAGAACGTGCTCAACAACGAGATGACCAAGGAAGAGGCCCGCAAGAGCTTCGGACTCGATCCCAACAAGAAGACGGTGTTGCTCGTGGGCGGAAGCCTCGGAGCGCGCACCGTGAACGAGAGCATGAAGCAGCACCTCGACGAGGTGAAGGCTGCCAACGTGCAGTTTATCTGGCAGACTGGCAAATACTACAATGCGGAGATGAACCAGGCCGTGAAGGACTTTGGCGACATTCCCAACCTCAAGGTGCTCGACTTCATCAGCGACATGGGTGCCGCCTACAAGGCTGCTGACCTCGTGATCAGCCGCGCCGGCGCCAGCTCGATCAGCGAGTTCTGCCTCATCGGCAAGCCTGTCATCCTCGTGCCGAGTCCTAACGTGGCCGAAGACCACCAGACGAAAAACGCCATGGCATTGGTCAACAAGGACGCGGCCATCTACGTCAAGGACGCCGAGGCGCCACAGGTGTTGCTCCACACGGCCCTCGAGACCGTGGCCAACGACCAGAAGTTGGCATCGCTCAGCGAAAACATCAAGAAGCTCGGACTGAAAGACTCGGCCGACGTCATCGCCGACGAGGTGGTGAAACTGGCTTGGGCAAACAAGTAAGGAGCCTCAGCAAGACGGCTGGAAGGCCGAAAAACAACGAATGAAAGAAAGGAAAAAACAAAACATCCAAATCGTGATAAACGTAAGACAATGGAACTGAAAGATATCAAGGCTGTGTACTTTATAGGCGCAGGCGGCATCGGCATGAGCGCTATCGCTCGTTACTTCATTCACCGTGGCCTGGTGGTGGCCGGTTACGACCGCACACCATCTGACCTCACTCGCCGCCTGGAGAAAGAAGGCATGTTGATTCATTATGAAGAAAACGTGGACGAGATACCCCACGCCTGCCGCGACAAGGCTTCGTGCCTGGTCGTCTACACGCCTGCCATCCCCGCAGAACACAAGGAACTGCAATTCTTCCGCCAGGGCGGCTTCGAGATTGAGAAGCGTGCCCAGGTGCTGGGAACGCTGACACGCACACACAAGGGACTGTGTGTGGCGGGCACACACGGCAAGACCACCACATCGACCATGTGCGCACACATCATGCACCAGAGCCATGTGGACTGTAACGCTTTCCTCGGAGGCATCTCCAAGAACTACGGCACCAACTACATCCTTTCAGACACCAGCGACTATGTGGTCATCGAGGCCGACGAGTTCGACCGCTCCTTCCACTGGCTCAGACCGTGGATGAGCGTCATCACCTCCACCGATCCCGACCACCTGGACATCTACGGCACCAAGGAGGCCTATCTCGAAAGCTTCCGCCATTACACCGAGCTCATTCAGCCGGGTGGCGCGCTCATCATCCACACCGACCTGGAGATGAAGGCCAACGTGCAGGAAGGCGTCAAGACCTACACCTACAGCCGCGACAAGGGCGACTTCCACGCCGAGAACATCAAGATTGAGAATGGCGAGATCACCTTCGACCTCGTGTCGCCCATAGAGAACGTGGAGAACATCCACCTGGGACAGCCCATTCCCATCAACATCGAGAACGGTGTGGGGGCCATGGCCTTGGCACAGCTCAACGGGTGCACGGCACGCGAGCTCCGCTATGGCATGGAGACCTATCATGGCGTGGACCGCCGTTTCGACTTCAAGATCCGCAACAACCGTCATGTGTTGCTCTCCGACTACGCACACCATCCCAAGGAGATTCTGCAGAGCGCCAAGAGCCTCAAGGAGATCTATCCCGACAGGAAGATCACGGTCATCTTCCAACCGCACCTCTACACCCGCACACGCGACTTCTACAAGGATTTCGCTGATGCGCTGAGCCACTTCGACGAGGTGATACTCACCGAGATCTATCCCGCAAGAGAGGAGCCCATACCCGGCGTGACCTCCAACCTCATCTACGACAACCTGAAGCCAGGCGTGGAGAAGAGCAAGATCAAGAAAGACGACGTGCTCAACCTGGTGAAGAGCCGCGACTTCGACGTGCTCATCACGCTCGGCGCCGGCGACCTGGACAACTACGTGCCACAGATTGCCAAGATCATCGAGGAAAAGGACAAGGCCAACAAGTAAGCACCAAAGCGGCACAGGCCCATCACAGAACAAAAGAACAACCATCTACCCACCATGCGTTTCAACTGGAAAAAGACACTCTTGGTAACACTCGATGTGGCCCTTGGGGCATACATCGTCGTGGCGTTTGCCGCTTTCAACAAGCCGAAAGAGGAAGCGCCCGTGTGCCAAAAGGTGAGCATCGACATCCAGGACGAGACGACCAACGGTTTCATCTCTGCCGCCGAGATCAAGACACGCCTGCAAAAGGGCAACCTCTATCCGCTCAACAAACGGATGAAGGACGTCAACGCACGCACCATCGAAGAGACGCTGCTGCAAAGCCCGTTTGTGAAGACGACCCAATGCTACAAGACGCAAGACGGAACGGTGCACATCAGCCTGACGCAACGCATGCCGACCTTGCGCATCAAGGCGGCCAACGGAGACGACTACTACCTCGACGACGACAACCGCATCATGCCCAATTCCCACTATACCAGCGACCTCATCATTGCCACAGGACACATCAACAAGTGGTTTGCGCGCAACTATGTGGCTCATGTGGGAAACGCGTTGATGGCAAGCGACTTCTGGAAGAACCAGATTGAACAGATCAATGTACTGCCCGACTACGGCATCGAACTGGTGCCACGCGTGGGCAACCACATCATCTACATCGGACAGTTGCCGCAAACGTCGTACACCAACGACCGCAAGAAACTCGTGACCGACTACGTGAACACCAAGCTCGACCGCCTGGAGAAGTTCTACAAGTATGGCTTGTCACAAGCGGGATGGAACAAATACTCCTATATCAATGTGGAGTTTGACAATCAGATCATTTGCAAGAAAAGAAATTTGAATTGATAATTATCATAGAGCTATGGCAGATTTTATAGTAGCTATTGAACTGGGCTCATCGAAGATGACCGGTATCGCGGGCAGGAAAAACCTCGATGGCAGCATCAACGTGCTTGCCGTGGTTGAGGAAGACTCCACATCATGCATCCGAAAGGGCGTGGTATACAATATTGACAAGACGGTGCAGGCATTGGCCAGCATCGTCGCCAAACTGGAACGCACTCTGAAAACGAAGATCGCCCAAGTGTATGTGGGCGTCGGAGGACAGTCGATACGCAGCGTGAAGAACACCAACGTGAAGGAACTGCCCAACGACACCATCATCACACAGGACATGATCAACGAACTGATGGATGCCAACCGCAGCATGCAATATCCCGAGTTGGAAATCTTGGATGCAGCCACACAGGAGTACAAGGTGGACAACCAATACCAGCTCGACCCCGTTGGCATACAATGCGCCCGCATCGAGGGCAACTTCCTCAACATCCTCTGGCGCAAGACGTTCTACCGCAACATCAACCAGTGTTTCGACAACGCTGGCATCGCCATAGCCGAGATGTATCTCTCACCGCTGGCCTTGGCCGACAGCGTGCTCACCGACGCGGAGAAGCGTGGCGGCTGCGTGCTGATCGACCTGGGAGCCGACACCACGACAGTGGCCGTCTACTACAAGAAGATCCTTCGCAACCTCACCGTCATCCCCTTGGGTGGCAACAACATCACCAAGGACATCGCCTCCCTGCAGATGGAGGAAAAGGATGCTGAGCAGATGAAGTTGAAATATGCCTCAGCCTATACCGAGACCAACGAGATCGACCCGAACAAGTTCTACCCCATCGACAACGATCGCACGGTAGACCAACGCAAGTTCGTGGAGATCGTCGAGGCTCGCGTGCAGGAGATCGTGGAAAACGCCTGGTGCCAGGTTCCCGCTGAGTACACCGACAAGTTGCTGGGCGGCATCATCCTCACCGGCGGCGGTTCGAACATGAAGAATATCGACCGTGCCTTCCGCTACCACACACATGTGGACAAGATCAGGATTGCCAAGTTTGTCTCGCAGACCATCCATAGCAACAACCCGTCGATCAACGCCAAGGACGGAACGATGTGCACCATCCTCAGCCTTCTGGCCAAGGGTGACATGAACTGCGCAGGCGCCCCCATCACCAATGACCTCTTTTCAGGCAACAACGACAACAAGGGACAGGTGGCCGCTGAGCCGCGCAAGGCCAAGCCCATCGAAGGAACAGGCACCGGCAAGGTGCTGACGGAAGCCGAGAAAGCCGCCGAGGAGGCTGCACGCGAGGCGGCTCGGAAGGCCGCTGAAGAGAAGGCGCGTGCCGAAGCACAGGCAGCGGCGGCGGCCGAAGAGGAGGAGCGCCGCAAGAAACGCGAGAACTCCGCCCCCAGAAAGGCCTGGCGCGCCTTCAAGAAATTTGTCGGAAACATGATCGAGGAGGAAGACGAGAAATAAACATCGGCTCAACCGCCCAACGTAGGAGGGTCAGCACTCACTACGAAAACAAGCAGCATCACATAGACAACAAATAGCAAGACCATTATGGCAGACAAAGATAACAACCAGCAAATCACCGACAGCAACCGTCCTTCATTGCTCGAGTTTGGCGATCCCGACAAAGGCAATAGCATCATCAAAGTGATCGGCGTCGGCGGTGGAGGTGGCAACGCGGTCAACCACATGTACCGCGAAGGCATCCACGACGTGACATTCGTACTCTGCAACACCGATGCACAAGCACTCAACGACAGTCCTGTGCCCGTGCACCTGCAACTCGGCAAGGAAGGCCTCGGAGCAGGCAACCGGCCCGCACGCGCCCGCCAGGCGGCCACCGAGAGCATCGACGACATACGCCGCATGCTCAACGACGGCACCAAGATGGCATTCATCACCGCCGGTATGGGCGGCGGCACTGGCACTGGCGCAGCGCCCGTCGTGGCCCAGGTGAGCAAGGAGATGGGCATCTTGACCGTGGGCATCGTCACCATCCCCTTCCGTTTTGAAGGTCCGAAGAAAATAGACCAAGCCCTTGACGGCGTGGAGGAGATGGCCAAGCACGTGGATGCCCTGCTGGTCATCAACAACGAACGCCTGCGCGAGATCTACCCTGAGCTCAACATCCTAGACGCCTTCGGCAAAGCCGACGACACACTGAGCGTGGCGGCAAAAAGCATTGCGGAGATCATTACCACACACGGACTGATCAACCTCGACTTCAACGACGTCAAGACCGTGCTCAAGGACGGCGGCGTGGCCATCATGAGCACAGGCTTCGGCGAGGGCGAGGAGCGCGTGAAGAAAGCCATCGATGACGCCCTCAACTCACCCCTGCTCAACGACAACGATGTCTTCAACTCCAAGAAGATCCTGCTCTCCATCGCCTTCTCCAAAGGCAAGAACGAAGATGACCAGGGCTTGCGCATGGAGGAGATGAACGACGTCAACGACTTCATGGCCAAGTTTGGCGACAACTTCGAGATCAAGTGGGGTATCGCCATAGACCCTGAACTCGGCAAGAAGGTGAAGGTCACCATCCTCGCCACAGGCTTCGGCGTGGAAGACGTGGAGCCAACCGAGGGCCGCGCACGGCGCACCATCGAGGACGCCAAGCGCCAGGCGGCCGAAGAGGACAAGCAGGCCGAGCGCCAGGACCGTCGCAACCGCTACTACGGCAAGGACACCAACAACCCACAATACAAGCGCCGTCCGCACATCTTCATCTTCTCACAGAAGGATCTCGACAACGAGGACGTCATCCTGAAGGTGGAGGACACACCAACCTACAAGCGCACGCGCCAGATGCTGGAGGACATCCACAACCAAACAAATGGTGCTGAGGATGACAAAGACACCGACGATCGCGACAGCAAGGTGCAAGGCGTCATCAGCTTCGTCTAAGCCAAGCAAAAGACACACCAATAAAAAAGCCACAGCGTGGCGTTCATCTTGATGATGGACACCACGCTGTGGCTTTTTCGTTTAAGGGCCCCACACGGCCTTATTTCGCGTTTTGGACCTTCTCGCCAAACTCCTTGGAGACGTAGTTGTAGAGACTCTTGCAACAGTCGGCAGAGAACTCCATGGCGCAAGCGACCACGTGGTCCCACTGCTCCTTGGTGAGCCCCTCGCTGAGGGTGTCGCGGGTGATGCCGTATTTCAGCAAGCCATAGATGAAGCCCGCGTTGAAGTTGTCGCCAGCGCCGATGGTGCTCACCGTGTCGGTCTGTGGCACGGGATAGCTGAGCTTCAAGCCATTGTCGGCCCGCACCTCCACGGGATGGCCGCCTTGGGTGTAAATGAACTTCTTGCAATAGAACGACACCTCGGCCGAATAGACCTTGTCGGGGTCTTGCATCTTGTAGAGCACATCGAAATCCTCGCGACTGCCACGCACAATGTCGGCATACTCCAGGTTCTCCAGGTAGTTGGGCGTGATCTTCATCACCTCATCGCGATGGGAGGAGCGGTAGTTGACATCATAATAGATGATGGCCCCATGGGCCTTGGCATAATCGAGCAGTCCCACGATCTGCGGACGGATGACAGGATTGACCGCATAAAACGAACTGAAGATGACGATGTCGTCGGGCTGGATGTCGGGATAGACAAAGTCGAGCTGGTCATGCGGGTGGTCTTTGTAGAAAATATACTGGGCATCGTTGCGCTCATCGAGAAACGCCAACGAGATGGGCGACTTCGAGTCGGGGAACACGTTGACGTGGTCGGCGTTGACGCCATTCTCCCTGAGGAAACTGATGACATGGTCGCCCACGCGGTCGTGGCCGGCCTCACCGATAAACGTGCTGTCTACCCCACAACGGCCCAAAGAGATGAGCGCGTTGAATGCTGAACCACCGGGATAAGCGCCGATGGGTTGTTCGTTCTTGAAGATGATGTCGAGAACGGTTTCTCCTATTCCTATTACTTTTCGCATAGTCGTTGTGGCCCCATGGGCCGTGTTGTTGCCGCCGTCCCATTGGGCAGGACAGGCGGGTGGATCAATCCGGGTGCAAATTTCCATATTTTCAAGCACATTTCAAAGTAAAATTGGGTATTTTTGCAAATGAAATGAAATATAACACTTGCACACTCAGCAATGGCCTCCGCGTCATCCACCTGCCGTCGGCCTCTCCCGTGGTCTATTGTGGCTTTCAGGTGGGCGCCGGCTCACGTGACGAGGCGGCTGGCGACGAGGGCCTCGCCCACTTCTGCGAGCACGTCACCTTCAAGGGAACGAAGCGTCGCAGCGCCTGGAGCATTCTCAACTGTCTCGAACAGGTGGGCGGCAGTCTCAACGCCTACACCAACAAGGAGGACACCTGCTACTATGCGTCCATCCTCAAGCCCCACATGTCACGGGCCGTGGGTTTGCTCACCGACATCGTGTTCGGTTCCACATATCCACAAAATGAGATCGACAAGGAGGTGGAGGTGATCTGCGACGAGATCGAGAGCTACAACGACTCACCCGCCGAACTGATTTACGATGAGTTTGAGAACCTCCTCTTCGACCATCATCCCCTGGGCCATAACATCCTTGGATCGGCCAGTCATGTGCGCGCCTTCACCACCGCCGACGCCCTCCGTTTCACCCGTCGGCACTATCGCCCGGACAACACCGTGTTCTTTGCTTACGGCGACATCTCGTTTGCCCAACTCGTGCGTGACCTCAATCGAGCCATGGGGAAAACAAGCACGGGCGCAGCGGAAGCCAACCTGCTACCAAATACAACCATCACAGATGGCGAACAGACAGCCCAAACCCCTGTCTACAAACAGGAAGAGACCACATCGACCACCTGGGGACGCGTCGTCGTGAGCGACCGCGACACCCACCAGGCACATGTGGTGTTGGGCAGCCGTTGCTATGACGCACACGACCCGCGGCGCATGAGTCTCTACCTGCTCAACAACATCCTGGGCGGACCAGGCATGAACGCGCGCCTCAACGTGGCCTTGCGCGAGCGCAACGGACTGGTCTACACCGTGGAGAGCAGCATGGTGAGCTATAGCGACACGGGCGTATGGTGCACCTATTTCGGATGCGACCACGACGATGTGCAGCGTTGCCTGCGCCTCGTCCACCGCGAGCTCGACCGCTACATGCAGTCGCCCATGAGCGAGAGTCAGCTACGGGCGGCCAAGCGCCAACTGACCGGGCAGATCGGCGTGGCATGTGACAACCGAGAGAACTTCGCCCTCGACTTCGGGCGCGAGTACCTGCATTACGGCCGCGAGAAAGACATCGACCTGCTTTGTCAGCGCGTGGAGGCCATCACAGCCGACAGCGTGCAGCAAGTGGCACAAGAGGTCTTCGCCCCAGAAAACATGAACGTGCTCATCTTCGGTCACTTGAAATGACACGCAGCCTTGTTTCCCCTCGAGAAGGAAAATACCAATGAAGGAGAGCAAGAAGAGAGAAGGAGAATAGGAAAACATGCAAAGCCGGCTGTACTTGATAGAGAAGCCGGCTGTACTTGATAGAGAAGCCGGCTGTACTTGATAGAGAAGCCAACTGTACTTGATAGAGAAGCCAACTGTACTTGATAGCGGGGCCCAGGTGGTTTGTTGTACAGGTTGTTTCGTTCCTTCTAACATCCAACAAAGCCGCCCGACGCAACAAATGCGCCGGGCGGCTTCGTCATTTATATACAATGTAATTCTATCGCTGCAACTTACTTCGCCACTTTCTTGCCATTGACGATGTAGACGCCATGGCCGAGGCGGTTGATGTCTTGTGCCTTGCGGCTCACAAGGCGTCCGTCGAGGGTGTAGATGCCCTCGTGTGTGGCGGCCTGGCTGTCAGCCTGTGGATTGGTGACGGTCTCGATGCCCGACACGGCATTGTTCTTGGCGCGCATCTGTGCCTCGTCGAGGATCACCCAACGCTGGTTGGAGACCGAGTTGGCGAGGTTGAAGGTCATGCGTGTCACGATGCCTGTGGTGCTTGCACCGAGCGTTGACGGGTTGCGGCCAGCGTGACGCGTGATCCAGAAGCCACGTGTGCCGTCGTCGCCGACGTTGACGCGGCCCTTCATGAGTTGGAAGTCCTGCTGGTCGGCAGGCGTCACGTCTTTTACACTAAAGCTGGTGTTGTTGAACGTGAGGTAGTGGCCCGTGGCCACATTGCGGAACTGGTAGTACTGGTTGTCCGGCGTGAAGGTCACATACCAGGCACAACTGTCGTTGGCCACGAGCTCATCGGCAGTCTTCTCCTTGAGGGTCAGCGAGCCATTGGTTCCCGTCTCGGCAAGATAAGCCTTGTAGAGGCCACACTCCTCTTTCTCATTGGTGATGTAATACTTCACACCCGCCTGCTGCTCAAAGGCCCAGTAAGGCTCAGCGTAGTGGCTGTAGGTATGCTCCAGTCCATCCTCGCCCAATGCCTGGCAGACCAGTCCGTTGCCATAGTAGAGCACATCCGAGTGGTTGTCCTCATTGGCACCATTGATGCCATAGGGCCACATGTGCTGGTAGTCGCCATGGAGGAAGGAGCCCGTGGCGTTGTCCCAGAAGTCGAGCACGGCCGAGACACGCTCGCCGAGCCAGTTGCCCGAGCCCTTCTGCGAGCCACTCACGTTCTGGCTGCCAGCGCGCAGCACGCCGACCACGCTCCACTGCGTGTCGGCCCATGGGATGACGCCCACACCATGAAGCCACTCATGCATGATGGTGCCGGCCGACTGATAAGACGTGTTAGGTCCGACACGCACCCAACCACCATACGAACAGTCGGCAGTCTTGACTCCACCATCATAGCCCACGTTGGGTCGGAAGTCCTTCATCTCGGTGAGGTTGTTCCAGATGTCGGCGGCCGTGTTCACGGCTGTTGTGATGCGCTGGCGGATGGCCTCATCGCTGATGTCGCGGATGGTGGGCACCACGTCACCCTTGGGGATGGTGTAGAAACGGATCACGTTGCCATAGGCCACGTTGCCTTCCTTGTTCTCCACATAGGCGCGCATGAAGTACTCCGTGGCGGGCTGCAGGTTCTTGAAGCAGTAGATCGTGCCGTTGTTGGTGAGTGTCGTGGTGTGCTTGGTGTCGGCCACGGTGGGGTTGGGCTGCGTGGCGATCACGAAGCCCTGCCCCTGGATGTCGGCCGTCTTGGCCGTGGTGCTCATGCGGCCGAAGGCCATGGTGGCACCGCGAGCATAGCGCGAGTCGGTCACCACGGTAACCGACGACACCCACTTGTAGTTCTTGGTGGCCGCCTGCAAGTCGGCCTTGGCCTGGAGCAGGTCGTCGCATGTGGCGTCGCCATTGTCGAGCACAGCCTGCGCAGCAGCGATGGTGGCCTGGAAGTCGGAGGCGCCAGTGCCTGTGGCGTCGCCAAGGGTCGCCGTGGCCACCCCGATGGCCGTCTGCAGGTCGGCGCGCTTCAGCTCCACGTCAGCGGCATCGAGCGGAGTGGCACGCAAGATCTTCACCCAGTCGATGATGGGCAGGGCATGGGCAGCCTGCCTGGCACTGAAGCCGAGGCGGAGGCGGCCTGCCACCGTCTGTGTGAGGGTGAACGCGATGGTGTCGGTCGACCATGCGTGGGCGGCAAACTCTTTCTTGGTGAAGGGCACCCTGCGGCCCTCACGTGTGTTATAGGGTTGCCAAGCCGAAGAGTTGGTGCTCACGGCCTCATTGTCAGAAGCGTTGTAGACGGCCATCACCACCTTGTAGTCGCCAGCGGGAAGCTTCACGGAGTCTTGCAGGATGTTGATGCCATTGAGGGTCGACAGGCCGAAGACCAGTCCGCCACCGGCCTCGCCCTCGATGCCAGCGGCAGGCACCGTGAGGCCCTCGACGGTCTTCGCCGTGCCCCACTGCCACGTGCCCAGCACGCCCAACTTGACCGCCGTGACGTCCCAGTAACTGACGGGGCAGATGTGGTCGGCCACCACGTCGCCTGTCTCGCCGACGGCATAACTGAAGCCTTTGTCAAAGCCAGCATTCAGCAGATAGGCTGACGTGACGTCGCAATAAGTCTGCGCACAAGCGCCCGAGGTCATACCAGCCACCGCTAATGTCAGGATTAGAGATTTAACTGTCATGAGTAAATAATTTGATGGTTTTGTAACTTTTAATTGGTTCTTGCTACAAAGTTACGACATTTCTCTCTCCCACTCAACCGATAGAAGATAAAAAAATCGTAATTTTGCATTCGCATCAATCCATCAATCCATGAAATTGAAACAAATCATCGCTATGGCGGCCATGGCCCTGAGCTTGCCGGCTCACGCCGACGAGGGCATGTGGACGCTCTACAACCTGCCCACGCAGGTCTACGACCAGATGTGTGGCTATGGTTTCCAGTTGCCCTACGGCAGTCTCTACCAGGGCGACCAGGCCGTGAAGAACGCCGTGGTCAACTTCTCAGGCTACTGCTCCGGTGTGGTGGTCAGTCCCGACGGACTGGTCTTCACCAACCACCACTGTGGTTTTGAGAGCATCCGCTCCCACTCCACCGTCGAGCACGACTACATGCTCAATGGCTTCTATGCCAAGAGCTACAGCGAGGAGCTGCCCAACGACAACATGTTTGTGGCCTTCATGGTCAAGCAGCAGGACGTCACGCCGCTGCTCGAGAAGGTGGGCTTCAGCCGGCTCAGCCGCGAAGGCAAGGCCGCCGCTGTCGACTCGCTCGAGAACATCATGACGCAGCAGGCCAAGGCACAAGACTCATCGCTCTATGTGAGCATCGACGCCTTCTATGAGGGCAACCAGTGGATCGCCACAACCTACCAGCAGTTTGACGACCTCCGCCTGGTCTTCACCGTGCCCAAGAGCATGGGCAAGTTTGGCGGTGAGACCGACAACTGGATGTGGCCGCGTCAGACGTGCGACTTCAGCGTCTTCCGCATCTACGCCAACCCGAAGACCAACGGTCCCGCCCACTACTCAAAGGACAACGTGCCCTATCACCCCAAGCACTGGGCGCCCGTGTCGCTACAGGGCTACAAGGACGGCGACTTCGCCATGACCATGGGCTACCCCGGCTCCACCGAGCGTTACCTCTCGAGCTACGGCATCGAGCAGATGCACATGCGCAACGCCGTCAGGGCCCAGGCACGTGGCGTCAAGCAGGACGTGATGGTGCGCCACATGAGGGCCGACGAGGCCGTGCGCATCAAGTACGACTCGAAGTTTGCCACCAGTTCCAACTACTGGAAGAACTCCATCGGCATGAACAAGTGCATTGACTCCATCGGACTCATCCAGCAGAAGCGCGACTATGAGTATCGCATCAAGGCCTATGTCGACTCGACGGGCTATCTCAAGGACAGCCTCAACTTCGACTCGCTGAAGGCCTACTATGCCCAGTGCAACACGGCCGCACACGACCTGCTGCTGCTCAACGAGAGCTTCCGCCGCACCAACGAGCTCACCACGCGCGCCATGCAGGGCAAGCGTGGCACCAACGTGGTGACCAACGACAAGAAGCCCAGCAAGAACTACAAGGTCTTCGACGACGACCAGAAGACCTGGGACGCCAGCCTCGACAAGGAGGTGCTGGCCGTGGCGCTGAAGAACTACAAGGAGCACGTCACCGACCAGCGCAACCTGCCGGCTTTCTACGCCACCATCGCCTCACAGTATGGCAACGACTACCAGCGCTTTGTCGATGACGTCTGGAGCAAGTCGATGCTGATGAAGAGTGGCAAGCGCATCTACGTCAACCAGAAGAGCTATGACAAAGACCCCGGCGTGCGCCTCGGCAAGGACCTCACCGACGTCACCATGAACCTCTACAAGCAGATGGCCAAGACGGCAGAGCGCATCAGCGACCAGGAGCGCATGCTCTGCGCCGCCAAGTTGCGCATGGAGGAGGACATGCCCCACTACTCCGACGCCAACTTCACCATGCGCCTGAGCTATGGCCGCGTGGGTGGCTACAACATGGGCGGACAGCCCTCGGGCTACTACACCACCGCCGAGAGCATCGTCGAGAAGATGAAGCAGGGCGACAAGGGTGTCTTCGACTACCAGGCCGAGCCGGTCATGCACCAGCTCATGAGCGCCGACAACTATGGCCCTTACGCCGACAAGACGACGGGCAAGATGCAGCTCTGCCTTCTCACCAACAACGACATCACGGGCGGCAACAGCGGCTCGCCGCTCTTCGACGGACAGGGACGCCTCATCGGCCTGGCCTTCGACGGCAACTGGGACAGCCTGGCCTCCGACATCATGTTCGACAAGGTGCTGGCTCGCACCATCTCGGTCGACATCCGCTACGTGCTCTATCTCATGGACCGCTGGGGCCATGCCGACCGCCTCTTGCAGGAGATCGGGGCCAAGTAAGGCGGACCGACACAAGCCATTTGACCTCAAGGGGGCACACCATGCGCTTTGCGCGATGCCCCGTCTGATATAAGTAAAGGGCCCGTCCTTCGTGCGAAGGACGGGCCCTTATGTTTGATGACCTCGTGGAGGGCGATGGCGGTTTAGGCCAGGGCGGCAGTCACCTCGTCGAGCGAGTGGGCCACACGGATGTAGTCGGTCCAGTGGCCGCGGATGAAGCCGCGCGCCTGCAGGTCGTCGAGCAGGGCCACCAGGGGTTGCCAGAAGTCTTTCATGTCGAAGAGGATGACCATCTTGTGGTGGTAGCCGATGGTGTGGCTGGCCGCCACGGTGAAGATCTCGTCGAGGGTGCCGATGCCGCCGGGCAGGGCCACGAGCACGTCGCTCTGCGCCAGCATCAGGTCCTTGCGGTCGGAGAGGTTGTCGCAAGCCACATTGACGTCGAGGTAAGCCGACGCCCGTCCGCCCTGCTCCACCACGCGCGGCACCATGCCAATCGTGGTGGCGCCGGCCTCGTGGGCCGCACGCGCCACACACTCCATCAGTCCCATGTTACATCCGCCGAAGACCAACTGGTGGCCTTCGCGTCCAATCCATTGTCCCAACGCTTCGGTCTGCTTGAAAAAGTCGGGATCAATATGCTCATTGGCTGAGCAGAATACTCCTATTTTCATAATTTGTGGTTTATTGGGATCAAAGTTACGGCTTTTAGCCGAACCTATCAAAATAATTCTTTATTTTTGCAACATATAACACCAACACCACCATGAACAGACCCTATACCCTTCTCGCCACCCTCCTGCTGTCGCTGGGCGCCATCATGCCATCATGGGCCCAGACAGCCAAGCGCAACCATGGGGGCGACCTGTCGCTCTCGATCGGTCGCCGCAACGCCGACTCCACACGCACGCGCACTGTGGAACTGGGCATCACGGGCGCGGCCGACACCCTGCGCGGCGTGTCGGTGCAGGCCATCGCGTCGGGCTACGGCGTGGCCCGGCGTGCAGCTCTCGGCCATCAACAACTTCGCCTCTCACCTGCGTGGCGTGCAGGTGGCGGGTTTCTATAATGTCACCACACATCCCTTCCGTGGACTCCAACTGTCACTGGGTTCCAACATCGCCATGGGCATCCGCAAGGGCACCCAGGTGGGCCTGCTGGCCAATGTGGCGTCGGGCAGCATGCGCGGCCTGCAGGTTGGCGGCTACAACTATGCCGACACGCTGACCGGCTCGCAAGTGGGACTCATCAATGTGGCGCTCGAGCATCCACACGGCGTGCAGGTGGGCCTCATCAATTACACCCGCGACACGCGCGCCAAAAAGATTGGCCTCATCAACATCAATCCCTCAACGGTCATCGACGTGATGGCCTTCGGCGGCAGCTCGTCGGCGGCCAACATGGCGCTCCGCTTCCGCAACCGCTCCACCTACAGCATCTTTGGCATCGGCTCGCCCTACCTGGGCTTCGACGGTCACTTCTCGGGCGCCGTCTATTACCGCCTCGGACAATACTTCCCCCTGAGCAAGCGCTGGTCGCTGAGCGGCGACATCGGCTTCGCCCACATCGAGTCGTTTGAGGGCAGCGACCCCGAAAGCCCCGAGCACCTCTACTCCCTCCAGGCACGCCTCAACGCCGACTACCAGATCAACCGCCACCTGGGTGCCTTTGTCTCGCTGGGCTACGGCAACACACGGCGCTACTACCACCAGCGACATTTCAAGGATGAGCTGATCGCTGAGGGTGGTCTCACCTGGCACTGGAACCGCCACCGCGATTCCTACACGCCGGGGGCAAGGGTCGGCCGCGACACCACAAGCACACAACCGCTCGCCCTGTGGAACGACGGGCGTGCCAACTTCTGGAAAGCGGCAGCAGAGGCCGCGGGCATCAACGTGCTGGTGCATTGCTTCGACCGCTTTGTCATGAACGAGGATTTTGCCAAGGTCACCTTCAAGACCATCGGCCACAACATCAGGCATGGCTTCGTGTGGGACAACGACCAGTTCTCCACCAACCTCTTTGCCCATCCCTACCATGGCAACCTCTACTTCAACTCAGCCCGTTCCAGTGGTCTCTCGTTCTGGCAGAGCGCGCCCTATGCCTTCGGCGGATCGCTCATGTGGGAGATCGCCGGCGAGCGCGAGCCGCCTGCCATCAACGACCTCATGGCCACCACCATGGGCGGCATCTGCATCGGTGAGGTGACCCACCGCATCTCGGAGGTCATCCTCAACGACAGCACGCGCGGCTTCCGCCGCTTCTTGCGCGAGGCCGCCGCCACGCTCATCAACCCCATGGGCGGCTTCAACCGCATCATCTCGGGCAGCGCCTGGAGGGTGCGCAATGATCACAACAAATACTACGACGCAGCCAAGACGCCCATCGACTTCTCGGTGTCGACAGGCATCCGATACCTCAGCGACGACGGCGCGCTCTTCCGTGGCGAATGGAACCCCTACCTGAACTTGTTCTTGGAGTATGGCAACCCGTTCGGTTCCGACGGCTCCAAGCCCTACGACTTCTTCACGCTGGAGGCCACCGTCGGCATGTCGAGCAACCAGCCCCTGGTCAACCGCCTGCATATCGTGGGACGCCTGTGGGGCAAGAGCATCGAGACCAACAGCGACATGGAGGCCGAGGTGGGCATCTTCCAACACTTCAACTACTACGACTCGAAGCCAGTGAAAGACGGCACGAAGCTCACGCCCTATCGCATCTCTGAGGCGGCAGCCGTGGGCCCGGGCCTGCTGCTGCGTTTTCCGAAGGTGGGAGCCCTCAACAGGTTGGAGCAACGGCTCTACCTGAGCGGCATCTTGCTGGGTGGCACGAAGAGTGACTACTACAACGTCATCGACCGTGACTACAACATGGGATCGGGCTTCTCGGTGAAGACGAAGACGCAAATGGACTTCCGTGGCATCGGGCGCTTCATCATCCACGCCAACTACTACCGCATCTTCACCTGGAAGGGCTATGAGGGCAAGGACCTGGAGCACACCGACCCGCTCTACCTCAACGCCCAAGGCGACAAGAGCAATGCCGAACTCATCGAACTGTCGCCCATGTGGGAGTTTGACCTCCGCGGGCCGCTGAGCATCACGTGGGGCGCCAGCTACTTCATCCGCAAGACGCGCTATGCCTATCACGACAATGTGAACGCGCGCACCTTCGAGACCCGCCTGGGCCTGACGTGGCACATCTGAGGTCACGGCCAGCAACCGGGCCAGCGAAATGTCAACTAACGACAAAAGCGCTTGTCATTCCCATTGGAGGGAAATGGCAAGCGCTTTTCTTATTGGCTATCGTGAAGTCTCTTTCAGAAGACGGCCCAACAGCCGGTCATAAACTTCTATGTTTCTTGTGGTCTTCCATGAAGCGGTAGAGGCCGTGGCGCACCGAGCGAAGGCCGAACAGTTCGGTATGGAGGTCGTTGATGGGCATCCATTGCAGGGCGGCCGCATCGTCTTGGGCCTTGAGCGGTGAGAAGTCGTCGACCTGACAGAGGAAGAAACTGTCGAGAGTCTGCACCTCAAAGCCCGAATAGAGATAGACGTTGGGCAGGCTGAACACATAGCGGGCGTCGGTCACGGTCAGCCCGGTCTCCTCCTTCACCTCGCGGATGACGCCCTCCTCAGCAGTCTCGCCGATGTCGGCAAAGCCGCCCGGCAGGTCGAGGGTGCCCTTAGCTGGTTCTTTCTTTCGTGTCACGACAAGCAGTTCGTCGCGGTCGTTGATGATCAGCGCCACATTGGCGGCGCTGGGGTTCAGGTAATATTCGAACCCACAATTTTCGCACTTCTTGCTTTTGTCATCTTGAATCTCGAAGTGCTTGCTGCCACACACGGGGCAGTACTTGAATTTGTCTAAGGGATGCATGGGCGTCTGTATTGATGTTATTTGGCAAGCAGCGTCTTGATCTCGGCGTCGAGGTCCTTGATTTGGGCGTCGCGTTTCTGCAAGACATTGTTGCGGTCGATGGTGAAGAAGGTGGGCAACGACTGCACGTTGTACTGCGTGAGGTACTCAGAGCCTGTGCTGTTCTCGTCGCGCACGCAAATCCAAGGCAGGGCGGCGACACTCTCTTTCCAGAAATGCTCGTCGGGATCGAGGCTGACCTGATAGATCTCGAAGCCCTGGGCGTGATACTTGTTGTAGAGGTCGCGCAGGCGCATGATGCGCTCCGTGCTGCCCTTGGCGGCGAAGACGTGGAAGTCGAGGAGCACCACCTTGCCCTTCAGGCTGGTGAGCTTTTGTATCTTTCCGTTGCGGTCGGGCAACGCCACCTCGATGACACCCGCCGAGTTGATTTTGCTGGCGTCGATGGTCTGGCTTTGCTCCGCTTGCAGGATGCGCACGTTCTTCATGCCCTCGATGGCAATGTTGTGGAGATTGGTGCCACGCTCCGAGCCGGGGTGATAGGTGTCCCAACTGGTGGCGACGGCGGCATAGGCCTGCACGTCCTCCTTCTTGCTCTGCGGGTCGAAGATGAGGGCCACCTGCTGGCCCAGGCTGATGGTCTGGAAGAGGGCGAAGTAAGCGTAGGCGCGCCAGGGCTCCTTGTAGATATAATCGTTCTTCACCTTGAACTTGTAGACCTCGAGGATGGTGCGCACGCTGTCGGCCTCCTTGTCATAACTGACATTGGGGTTCTGCACGATGGCGTTGACCTGCGCTTGCAGGTTGAGCTGCATCAGCGCGAGTTCCTTGATCTTGGCACACTCCGAGGAACCTTCCACCTCGTAGTTGCCCGTCATGGTGGGATAAGAGGCCTTCACGCTGATCTGCTCGGTGGAGTCGACGGCCACGTTGATGATCTGGCGGGCAATGCGCAAGCGATAGAACTCGGGCGCCTTGGGGGCGTCGCCCTCAAAGCTGAACGAGCCATCGGCACCCAGCCTGACCGAGTCGACCACGACAGGGCCGTTCAGGCTCATGTTCTCAAACAGGAGGAGCGAGTCGGGTGCGTCGGTGATGACGCCCGACACCTTGAACTTCTCGCCCGAGCACGATGCGAGCGACAACGCCGCCAAGACAAGGACGGCAACAGCGATTGACTTGAATATCTTCATTTCTGCGATGTTTTTTCGAATGGTTGAGACACACTTGACGGTCTACGGGTAGCCGACGGATGTGCCGATAATTGCTGCAAAGATAATACTTTTCGCCGAAAAAATGGGGCGCCAGGCTTTCTTTTTGTCATCAAGCGGCCACCACCCGATAGGCCTTGCGACTGGCAAAGGCATAGACCGTCCCCACCAGCACGCCCGTGATGGCCCACGAGATGGGATAGCAGAGCATGAGATGCTCATAGCCATACCAATGGGGCAACACCAGAAAGATCCAACCCAAGCGGATGAAGCAGGTGCCGAAGATGGTGAGCAGGGCGGGAGCCAGCGACTTGCCAAAGCCGCGCATGCAGGCGGCGGGTATCTCGTAGGAGGTGGCCAGCCACTGGAAGGCGAGTGCCACATAGATGCGTGTCGTGCAGTAATGCACCACTTGCTGGTCGGTGGTGAAGATGGCGGTGACGGGATGGGCAAAGATCACAAACAGCATGTTGGTCGTGAAGATCGACGCGCCACCCAACAGGAAGCAGATGCGGAAGATGCGCCGACAGCGGTCCACCTGCCCGGCTCCGTAGTTCTGGCCCGTGAAGGTGATGGCGGTGGCGCAAAAGGCGCTGAGGACATAATAACAATAGGTGTCGAAGGTGATGCTCAGCGAGGCGCCAGCGATGGCCGCATAGCCAAACTTGTTGATGGACGACTGCACAAAGATGTTGCTGAACGAGAACACCATGGCCTGCAAGCCAGCCGGCAGGCCAATGGCCAGGATGTTGAGCAGTTCCTTGCGATAGATGCGCACCTTGCCAAAGGTCACCCGGAACTCGCCCTGCTCGCGGCGCAGCAGCACGGTGATGACGGCCGACGAGAACGCGTTGGACACAAGGGTGGCACAAGCCACACCGGCCACACTCATCTGGAAGACGATGACGGTGACCATGCTCACCACGATGTTGATGACGCCCGCAACGGCAAGTATATAAAGAGGTGTGCGGGTGTCGCCCTTGCTTCGGAAGATGGCGGCCCCGAAATTGTAGACCATGAAGAAGGGCGCTCCCAGGAAATAGATGCGCAGGTAGAGGGCCGAGTCGCCGATGACGTCGTCGGGGGTGCCCAACAGGCGCAGCAGGGGTGTGGCCACCAACAGGCCGATGGCCATGAGCATCAGACCGCCGATGAGCGCCAGGGCCACCGTGGTGCTCACCGCACGCCGCACGCCCTGTCGGTCCTGGCGACCGATGTAGTTGGCGATGACAGCATTGGCACCAATGGAGACTCCCATGAAGAGGTTGATGCAGAGGCTGACGAGGAACGTCGTGGCGCCCACGGCGGCCAAGGCATGGCTGCTGGCGAAGCGTCCCACCACAAAGACATTGATGGAATTGAACAGTTGCTCCAGTATGCCTGTGGCGGCATAGGGGATGGCGAACATCACGATCTTGCCCAACAAGGGGCCATGGATCATGTCGGTCTGTACTTTGGCCATGTTTTGAAGAATAAATAAAAACTGGGACGGCGACAAGCGGCAAACGACGGTCTGCCTTGTCGCCGCCCTTATGGGATGGAAATAGGGTTAGGCCGCCCTGCGCCGGCGGATGAGTCCCCGCAGGTCTTTCACGACCACAGTGGCGAGGTAGACCAGGAGCAACAGCGTGTTGACACCCAGCGACGCCCACGTGCCGAGGTGGGCGTTGCCCCACGTCATCGCCGCGAAGAGCACCACGGCCAGCACCACGTAGAAGGCGATGTCGCGCAGCGGATAGTTGATGGGGTAATACTTCTGGCCGAAGAAATAGCTGGTGACCATGCAGATGCCGTAGGCCGCAAAGCCGGCCCAGGCACAAGCCATGTAGCTGAAGCGGGGAATGAACAGCACGTCGATGGCGATGAGCACCACGCAGCCCAACAGCGAGAACCAGGCGCCCCAGATGGTGCGGTCGGTGAGCTTATACCAAAAGCTGAGGTTGAAATAGACGCCAAACATGATCTCGGCGGCCATCACAATGGGCACCACGCGCAGTCCCTCCCAATAGGAGCGGGCCACGATGTGGCGCAGGATGTCCATGTAGCCGATGACGGCGAGATAGGCAAAGAGGGTGAAGATGACATAAAACTTCATCACCTTGGCGTAAGTGTCTTTTTTGTCGGCGTCCTTGTTGCCGAAGACGAAGGGCTCATAGGCGAAGCGGAAGGCCTGCGTGATGATGACCATGATCATAGCGATCTTGATGGTGGCGCCGTAGATGCCGAGCTGGGCATGGGCCTCGCTGATGTCGCCGTCGAAGAAATAGGGGAAGAGGATGGTCGAGGCGCTCTGGTTGAGCTGGCCGGCGATGCCCAGGATGAGCATGGGCCAGGTGTAGGAGAGCATGCGACGGCACAGAGCCTTGTCGAAGCCATAGGCCACGCCACACATCTCCTTGGAAAGCAAGAGCACGGTGACGACCGACACGAAGAGGTTGACGTAGAACACGATGCCCACGTCGGGTGTGCCGTCGGCACTGTAGAGGCCGGGGATGAGGAGCCCGAAATGGGGCAACACGAAGAGGAAGGTGCCCACGAGGGCCACATTGATGAGGATGTTGGCGAGCTTCAGGGTCATGAACTTCCACGGCTTGTGCTGGTAGCGCAGGTAGTCGAACATGATGGAGGTCCAGGCGTCGACGGCCACACACACGGCCATCGTGCCGATGTACCAGGCATGGTCGGCATAGCCCATGGCGGCGGTCAGCGGCTTGAGCAGCGCCAGCACGAGCAACGAGAACACCAGGGCCACGGCGCCCACCATGCGCAGGGCTGTGCTGTAGACCATACGGGCGTTCTCACCTTCCTTGTTGGCGAAGCGGAAGAAGGTGGTCTCCATGCCGAAGGTGAGGGCGATGATGAGGATGCCGATGTAACTGTAGACATTGGTGATGACGCCAAACTGTCCGCCACCTGCCACCCAGGCATAGGTCTCGATGGGCACAAGCAGATAGTTGACAAACCGCCCGGCGATGGAACTGATGCCATAGATGGCGGTGTCTTTCAAGAGTGATTTTAAACTTGCCATAATGTTTTCTGACTAAGGATGTTCTCTTCGTCTCAAGCGAAGAATATGTACGCAATGGCGATGGCGGCCACCACACCGGCCAGGTCGGCCAGCAGGCCTGCCCCGACGGCATGGCGCGTGTACTTGACATTGACGGATCCGAAATAGACGGCGAGCACGTAGAACGTGGTGTCGGTGCTGCCCTGGAAGATGCAGGCCAGACGGCCCACAAACGAGTCGGGCCCATAGTTCTGCATGGCCTCGAGCATCAGGCCGCGGGCGCCACTGCCCGAGAGGGGTTTCATGAAAGCGGTGGGCAGGGCGCCGACGAAATCGGTGTCGAGGCCACACTGCCTGACCAGCCAGGCGATGCCGTCGATGAGGAGGTCCATGGCGCCCGAGGCGCGAAACACGCCGACGGCCACGAGGATGGCCACGAGGTAGGGGATGATGCGCACGGCGGTGTGGAAACCTTCCTTGGCGCCTTCGATGAAGGCGTCGTAGACGTTGATGTGGCGCACAAGGCCGGCCACGATGAAGGCCACGATGACGCCCAGCAGGATGAGCGGACCGGCCACAGAGGTCACGGTGCCCATCGTCGCGGCGCTCATCTGGCCAAAGCCCCAGATGACCACGCCCACAAAGGCACACAGGCCCAGCAGCGTGGCGAGCAGCACGGGCTGCAAGAGGTTGATGCGCTGCCAGGCGGCGGTGATGATGATGCCGGCCAGCGTGGCCACGGTGGTGGCCAGGAGGATGGGGATGAAGACATCGGTGGGCTGTGCCGCACCATACGAGGCGCGGAAGGCCAGGATGGTGGTGGGGATGATGGTCAGTCCCGACGTGTTGAGCACGAGAAACATGATCATCGGGTTGGTGGCCGTGTCTTTCTTGGGGTTCAGCTCTTGCATCTGGGCCATGGCCTTCAGGCCGGTGGGCGTGGCGGCATTGTCAAGACCGAGCATGTTGGAGGCGATGTTCATAAACACCGACCCCATGACGGGATGGTTCTTGGGAATGTCGGGAAACAACTTGGTGAACACCGGGCTGAGCACGCGCGCCAAGGCGTTGACGGCGCCAGCCTTCTCACCGATCTTCATGATGCCGAGCCACAGCGCCAACACGCCCGTGAGGCCCAACGAGGTCTCGAAGGCGGTCTTGGAAGTGGCAAACGTGGAGTCGACCATCTTCTGGAAGATGGTGGTGTCGCCCATCATCAGTTGTACGAAACCGAAGACAAAGGCGATCAGGAAAAATGCGATCCAGATGTAATTGAGTACCATTCTGGGTGCAAAGTTACTGCTTTTTGTGGAGTTGTGGAGGCGCCATGTCAAAAAAATGTTGTAACTTTGCAGCCCGAAAGGGGACTCAAGCGAAACGGTAGGGTGTTTTGAAGTAGTCCCTACGGTAACAATTAAACATTTATTTTTTGAAGACATTTGAAGAACTTGGCGTCAGCGAAGAGATTCGCCGCGCCATCGACGAGCTGGGCTTTGAACATCCCATGCCCGTACAGGAGGAAGTGATTCCCTATCTCTTGGGGAACGGTAATGACGTGATAGCATTGGCCCAGACGGGCACAGGAAAGACGGCGGCCTACGGCATACCCGTGCTGCAGAAGACCGACGCGGAAAAGAAGGAAACGCAAGCACTTATCTTGAGTCCCACGCGTGAGCTCTGTCTGCAAATTGCCGACGACCTCAACGCCTTTGCCAAGTACATTCCAGGCATGCACATCATCCCCGTCTACGGCGGTGCGTCCATCCAGGGACAGATGCGTGAGCTCCGTCACGGCGTGCAGGTCATCGTGGCAACACCCGGCCGCCTCATCGACCTCATGGAGCGTGGCGCCATCAGCCTCGACAAGGTGAACAACGTGGTGCTCGACGAGGCCGACGAGATGCTCAACATGGGCTTCTCGGAAAGCATCAACACCATCTTCGACAACGTGCCGGCCGACCGCAACACACTGCTCTTCTCGGCCACCATGAGCAAGGAAGTGGAGAAGATCGCCAAGAACTACCTGCACGACTACAAGGAGATCGTGGTGGGCTCGCGCAACGAGGGCGCCGAGAACGTCAACCACATCTGCTATGTGGTGAGCGCCAAGGACAAGTACCTGGCCCTGAAGCGCATCGTTGACTTCTACCCCCACATCTACGCCATCATCTTCTGCCGCACGAAGCTCGAGACGCAAGAGGTGGCCGACAAGCTCATCCGCGACGGCTACAACGCCGAGTCGCTCCACGGCGACCTGTCGCAGCAGCAGCGCGACCTCACCATGCAGAAGTTTCGCCAGCACACCGTGCAACTGCTCGTGGCCACCGACGTGGCTGCGCGCGGACTCGACGTGGACGACCTGACGCATGTCATCAACTACGGACTGCCCGACGACGTGGAGAACTACACCCACCGCTCGGGACGCACCGGACGCGCCGGCAAGAAGGGCACGAGCATCTGCATCATCCACACGCGTGAGCAATACAAGGTGCGCAACATCGAGAAGATCATCGGCAAGGACTTCGTGGAGGGCACACTGCCCACGCCGGAGGAGATCTGCAAGAAGCAACTCTACAAGGTGATGGACGACATCATGAAGACCGATGTCGACGAGGAGCTCATCGCTCCCTACATGCCCGACATCATGCGCCAGTTTGAATACATCGACAAGGAGGACATCATGCAGAAGGTGGTGAGCATCACCTTCGGCCGGTTCCTCAACTACTATAAGAACGCGCCGGAGATCATCCGTCCCACCTCAAAGCGTGGCGAGAAGGGCGACCGCAAGGCACAGCGCGACGGCCGGGGTGGCGCCACACGCCAGCGCGGCCCACGCAAGGCCGAGGAGGGCTACCGCCGCCTGTTCATCAACCTGGGCAAGCAAGATGGTTTCTACCCGGGCGAGATCATGCAGTATGTCAACCACCACATCCATGGCCCAAAGCAGGCCATCGGCCACATCGACCTCTTGCAGAAGTTCTCCTACATCGAGGTGCCCACCGAGGACGCCGAGAAGGTGATGCGCGCCCTCAACGGCACGTCGTACAAGGGTCGCGAGGTGCGTTGCAACGACGCTGACGAGGGCGGACACGGCCGCGCCAACAACGATGGCGAGGCGCGCCGCAGCCGTGAGCCTCGCCGCGGACGCGACCGCAGGGATGACCGCGACCGTCGCGACGACCGCCGTGAGTCGCGTCGCAGCCGCAAGCCACAGAGCCCCTTCGGCGACGAGGGACAGCGCCACACGCGCAACGACTGGCAGAGCCTGATGTCGGGACAGTCGTTCAAGCTCAAAGGCGAGGAGCCCGACTTCTCTGAGGAGGGATGGGCCCGTCGCCGTCCGAAGAAGTAACCATCCGATATCCACCAAAACGAGAGAGGGTGTGCCATGTCATGTGGCACACCCTCTCTCGTTTTTTCATATTTCACAAGACTTGTCGGATCACAAGCCCTCCAAGTCTTCCTGCTTTAGTCCTGTGACCTGACTGACCTGTTCCAGGCTCATGCCGCATGAAAGCATCTTGCGGGCGATGTCTTTCTTTTCTTCGGCCCGTCCTTTGGCCTCGCCCTTGGCTTCTCCTTTGGCGAGACCCTCCGCAAGGCCTTCTGCCCGACCCTCTGCATGGCCTTCGAGCTTGGCGTTGCCCAGCACGTCGTTTTGTATCATGATGGCGTTGACGTGCTCGTCGTAGGCATGGCGCTCGGCGTTGGTCATGGCGTAGTATTGCAGCTTCTCGCGCGCCTCTTGCAGGCCGGGCGCCTTCGTGTCGGGACTGATGACGCCGTTCTTCAGGTAGTTGACCCACTCCTCCAGGGGCGACTTGGCCACCTTGTTGAACTCGTTGACGCGCACGAGGATGTAGGTGGGGAAGATGTCGGCAGGTGTTTTCTTGACGATGGAGCCTTTCTCTTTCGCGCTGACGACGAGCTGGTCTTGCGTGTGCAAGCCGATGAAGTGGTTCTGGCCCACGTAGATGTAGTCGGAGCCCTTGCCCAGGTCGAAGTAGAGGATGCTGATGGAGTAGACCTTCTTCACCTCCTTGTAGGTGTTGCCCAGGTTGATGTGCTCCGTGATGGCCTTGGCCACGCCGTAGAGCACGCGCTCCAGGTAGTAGAGCTCGCTCGTGTTCTGTATCTCGACGATGATGATGTCGCCCTTGCTGTTCTTGGCCTTGATGTCGACACGGTTGAACTTGTCGTCCTCGGCCTGCTGGTTGCCCTCGCTCTCCAGGATCTCCACGATCTTGATCGGCTCGTTGAGAAACACGGTGAGGAAGCCCTCGAGCACCCCGAAGTTGGCCTTCTGCCTGAGCAGGCGCTTGATGGCCCAGTCGAAGCGTATGTATTTGTCCCTAAGCTCTGTCATGTCTTTGCGTGTTGATGTGTGGGACAAAGATAATCTTTTCTTCCGACTGTCGCAAGCCCACAGGCAGGAAAATGTCGCGCAAAGTCGCAAAAATTCTTTCTCTCGCCCCAATCAATGCCCTCGCAAGTCGGAATAAAGCACTTTTGCGACTGTTTGCAAGTCGGAATAGAGCACTATTACGGCCTTTTGCAAGTCGGAATAGAGCACTTTTTACCCTATTTGTTTGTCGGAATAGAGCATTTTTATTACTTTTGTCTTTGATTATCAAAGACTTTAGAAATGGCAAAAACATACATCAAAAGAAACATAGACGACCAATTGCTGAATTGGAAATCTTCACCATTGCGCAAGCCGCTGCTGCTCCGAGGGGCCAGACAGGTGGGAAAGTCGTCCGCCATTAGACAGTTTGGCAAGTCCTTCAAGCACTTTGCTGAGGTGAACTTTGAGCGTAACAAGGCTATCAAGACCTTCTTTCAGGGCGACATAGATGTTCACCTCATCGCCGGCAAGATTGGTGCCTATCTGGGCGTGCCCATCATTCCCGGTGACACCTTGCTCTTCCTGGACGAAATCCAAGAATGCCCGGAGGCCATCATGGCTCTTCGTTTTTTCAAGGAGGATTACCCAGAGCTGCACGTTGTGGCCGCCGGATCGCTTTTGGAGTTTGCCTTGCAAGAGCTTCCGACCTATGGTGTCGGGCGCATCCATTCCCTGTTCATGTACCCCATGACTTTCGACGAGTTCTTGGGGGCGTGTCATGAGGAGGCGTTGCTCGACATCCGAAGGCATGCCGACAGCAATCATCCTTTGGATGCAGCCTTCCACCAACGACTGATAGAACTGTTTAGGATCTATCTCATGGTGGGTGGCATGCCCGAGGCGGTGTTGGCATGGGTAAGCACTCACGACATCAGCAATTGCCAACAGATACAAAACGACATCGTGCTAACCTATGAGGACGACTTCTCCAAATACAAGAAACGGGCCAACCCTGACTTGCTGCGCACCACGATGAGGGGCATATGCCACCAGGCAGGACAAAAGATTTCATTCAAACAGATATCCGAAGACTACAGGAGTTCACAAATCAGGGAGGCCCTTCGCCTACTATCCCTGGCGGGAATCGTCACCCCTGTCATTGCCACATCGGGCAACGGCATCCCACTGGAAGCCGAGGCCGATGACAAAAAAATGAAGATGTTGTTCCTGGACTCGGGATTGTTGCTGGCCGTGTTGCAACTGGAGGGAGGATTGGCGCAGCAACTCATCGACCTTATCTTGGCAGGCACACCCCAAGAGCTCATCAACAGGGGAGGAATAGCCGAAATGGTGGCCGGACTGGAAATCATGCGAAACAAGCCTGCCATACAGCGACAAAAGATGTATTACTGGGAAAAGAGTGGAAAGAGTGTGGCCGAAATCGACTACCTGGACATCCACAACCTGAAGATCATGCCCATTGAAATCAAGTCGGGCACAAAAGGTAGCATGAAAAGTCTTTGGGCCTTCATGAGGGAGAAGGGGCTAACCGAGGCCACGCGTTGCTCGCTCGAAAACTTTGGTGAATTCACCTATGAAGACACGTCCGACGCGCCAGCCTCCCGTCATGTCACCATTGTCCCCATCTACGCCCTGTCGCAATTCTAATCGCAAAAAGCGCCGAACGGAACTTGGTCCGCTCGGCGCTTTTTTATTTGGGCAAGCCACAGGATGAGATGACACGCCTCAGAGAGAATGAGGTGTCTGCTTCCATATGTTCTTGCAAGTTACTTGATTACCTTTCGCGTCTGGTTACCCTGCTTGATGATCAAGAGACCACGGGCTGGCACTTCGTTAAGGTTGAAGTCTACAGTACGGTTTTGGTAGACCTGTTGCCCCTGCGCATTATATACATAGGTGTAAGGTGCCGGTTCTGAGGACGAAACCGCCGTGATGCCCGTTGCTGTCCAATTGGAGGTCTTCTCGGGGGTGAGCGAAGCGACCTTGCCCTTCTCCAACGTCAGGACATAACTGTTTCTCACCGACTCATGACTTCTCACAGGCTGCCACTCCTCCTCAGAGATGCTCTTAGAGGCAAAATACAGGCGGTATTGGCCATCAGCGAGCGATGATGGGTTGACAGTGAAGTCTTCAAAGCTGAATCCATTGAGGTAAGGCGTCTTGGTATCGGAGAGGTCAGCGACCTGCGACAAAACGGAGATCTCACCATTGCTCTCGTTGCGGGCCACCAGGCTGATGTCGCCCTTGAAATCGTCCACATCAAAGTTGTACATCACATTGCTGCTCACGCTCAGGTTCCTGCCTGCCTTGGCAATGCTCAGCGGGTCACGCAGTCCCCACAACGACTTGAAACAATCGGTGTAACGTGTATCGTCGGGTGTTCTCACAACGACCATCTCCTGCCCATCGCTGAAGCCATTGAGGCTGGCAATGTTGAAGAAACCATCCTGGTTGCCGTTCCAACCCCAATTGACATGCACATTTCCATCTGGATCATAGCCATCAAAGACAAACTCATGGCCGCCAGCCGCTGAACTTCCCGCGTAGAGGATGGGGCAACCGTCATTGAGCTCGCGGTAGATGATGTTCATCCACTCATCGATCGGGAAATAACTTCTTTCGTACAACTTGATGTTGGGGCTGTAGGCGAAATACTTCCTCAGCGCCCGACAGGCATCAGCCGTGTAGGCGCCACTGCCATCCTTGTTGTAGTTCATCTTGACGGAGACACCACATTGGTACATCAACGTGGCCACAGCGTTGGCTTGGGCGTCGGTGTAGGCACCATCATTGTATTCATCGAGCATGTTGGCCCAATCATAAGTGGTGTTCTTGAAGTCGGCCACCAAGGTCAGCATGGCTCCGTCGCCAGGATTGTAACGGTAAGAGTATTTTCCCTCACCTTTCAGGGGATACTGATGATAGTTCATGATCTGCGCCATGGCCGTGGCGACGCATCCGGTCACGTAGCGGTGGCTCTCGCCGTTCTCCGTATATTGTGGGCACAAGAGGTTGTAAGGGGCGTCCTGTCCCCACTCGGTGGACATCAGTTCGGGCACATTCGTCTTATACGCGGCGTTTCTGGCCACCTGGTGTTGTGTCTCGCCCTTGGCAAGCTTTTGTTCCAACGCTTGGTTGATGGTCTCCAGCCACCACTTGAAGCCTGGAGCAATATCGGCTCCCATGGCTTTGTCGGTATAGCCCAGGACAGGCGAAAACGCATCGTCGTTGGCAATGATGGCGCATCGACCAGTGGCATCGCTCACAATGGAGAGCTGACTCTCTTGCTTCACAACCTTGAGGGCGCGATTGGCGGCATGGGCCTTTGTCGAAGCGCCTGTTCCCAACACCTGTTGCGCGCAGTTCATGATCTGCTGTGTCGTCCTCACCTTGGCTTGTGAGGTGGTGGCGAAGAACGCGAGTAGAATGATGGAATGAAGTCTTATTTTCATAATCTAAGTATTGTAGGCTTTTGTAAAAACCAAAAACAGGTTGGCAAGGACACAACCTTGTCAACCTGCCTTATTACGTCATTGATGTTTAGTTCTTAACAAGCTTCAAGTGGTCGAAGTATGCCCAAGCTCCCTTTGAAGGTGCATACGTGTACTGATAGAAATACAGTTTCTGGTTCTCGGGGAAGACAATCTCAGGAATGTTGCCATCCTCGCCGACAGTCCACGTTGCAGTGACGTCGTCGAAACTGAGATTCCCGCCATTAGCTGTGACCCACGTCCACGTGTAAGCGCTGTAGCTGGTGACATCCTCGCCGCACACGAATCCCAGCGTACCAGTCTTGGTCGTCGCGTCGAAAGAGTAGCGGAAGTGCCAAGCAAAGTTGAGCGTGACACCCACGTTCACCAAGTTGGTGGCCGAGGCTGTGATGATGCTGTTATACTCTGGCTTAGACTCGTCGGTGGTGCTGCTCATCTCGATAGGTGCAGAGAAGGTGTTGCCCTCGTCATCGATGCCGCTCAAGGTCCATGTGCCGGCGAAACGCTCATAGAAGGCGCTCTCGTTGTCGGTGATGGTGATGGTCGTCGAGTTGTTGACGATCGTGGCGCCGTTGGCCGACTCGATGGTCAGCTTGAAAGTGCGGTCGCCAGTGAGGTCGTTGTCGTCGATTGGGATGATTTCCACGTTGATGGTCGAGTCAGCGTCCTCGGCGTCGATATTGAGGGTCTTGTCGGTGATCATGTAGTTGACGTCCTCCTGTGCGGGCACATTGCCCACGCCCTCGGCCTTTACAACCAGCGACACCTTGCCGTTGCGCAATCCCGACACCTTGATGGGCACGTTGATCACCTTGGCGTTCTCGCGGAATGACTGCGTCGCATTGGCGAAGCCAACCGTCACTTCGTTGGTGTTGTAGTCGTCGTCGCTCGAGCAAGCGGCAAACAGCGACACAACAGCCAGCAGCATGAATAATTTGATATATTTCATGTCTTATTCTATTTTCTGTTATTATTCAACTCACTAATTAATAGCCAAGGTTCTGGACGATCTTCTTGTTCACGTCGATCTCGTGCTTCGGAATAGGCCACACCATGCGGTAAGAGTTGGCAGGCATGTTCAGTTCCGTGGTGGAAGCGCCGGGGAGCAGGCAGAGGTCGAGCTGCTGCGGTGTGCCACGCTTCACGCCCATCTTCCAGCGCTTGAGGTCGAAGAGGCGGCTGCCCTCGGCCAGCATCTCACGCTCGCGCTCCTTGCGAAGCTCGGCCATGAAGATGTCCTTGTCTGAATAGTTCTGGGCGGTGAAGCCGGCGATGCGGCTCTCCTCCAGTTCGTTCAGGTAGTCGGCTGCGCTCTCGAGATCACCCTTTTGGGCGTAAGCCTCAGCGGCGATGAGGTACATCTCAGCGATGCGGAACACACGGGGCTCGACAGCGAAACGTGCCGACTCACTACGCGTGTACTGATACAAGACGCCCCTGTCTGCATACTTGTTAAGCTCATAAACATTACCGACACCACCCTGGTTGGTCACGACATCACCCTTGGTGAAGTAGACGGCCTTACGATAGTCGTTGTCTGAATAGAGGTCGACCAGCGACTGTGTGGGGATGTAGTCGGGCACCGCACCATTGCTGTAAGGAAGGTATTGGACGCCAGACTGCAACGGCAACTCGTTGGACGAAGCGGTGGCGAGCAGCAGGATGGTCTCTGTGCCACCATAAGTCTTGCCCTGCCATGTGCTTGAAGTGTTCCACAGGTTGTACAGTTCCTGCTCGCTGGATGCCAGCGAGTACTTGTCTGAGTTGATCAGCAGCTCCGACTCCTGGATGGCCAGGTCGTAGTCGTCCATGGCCAGGGCCACACGGGCGCGGAGCGCGGTGATGGCGTCCACTGAGATGTAGCTGCAGTTGGCCGAAGGAGTCTGTGTGACATAGACTGAAGCGCTGTCGAGGTCGTCCTTGATCTGCTGGTAGGTCTGTGCCAGCGTGTAACGGCCAGGATAGGTGCTGGGGTTCTCCGAGGGAGCATAGTCGAGGCGGTAAGACACGCCTGAGTTCTCCTGGGTGGCTGTGGCGGCATCATAGTCGGCGCAGAAGTACTGTGCCAGGCCGAAGATGGCATAAGCTCTCATGAAGAAGGCGTCGCCCTTGGTCTCCTTGGTGATGGGCAGGCCCTGATTGACATCTGAAGGACGGGGATTGGTCGGGAACAGTGTGGTGTTCGTCAGGTCGGCCTTGTTGTAACCGTCGATGATGAAGTTGGCGCGTGAGATGAGGGCCTGGTAGTTGCCGTAAACGGTCTCGAAGGTACCCGTCTGCGGTGTGAAATTCCAGCGATACATGTCGCCCAGCGTGTTGCTGAAGCCTGCCACGGCGTTGAAGCCGTCGCACTGGAGCTCGGGGGCAGTGTAGAAACTGCCTGCCACACTGGCCTTCATGGCTGAATACAAGCCCACGCGAGCAGCCTGGAAGTTGATCGGGGTCTTCAACGCCTCGCCGTCAGGCAATGAGTCGTATGGCTCTTTGTCCATGTCGCACGAAGACAACAGGGCACCAGCAGCCAATGCTATCATTAAAATATTCTTGCTTTTCATTGTTATGTGTCTTTATTGTTTTAGAATGTGAGCTGAAGTCCGACAGAGTACTGGCGTGTGTTGGGGTAGTCGCCAATTGTCGAGAAGCTGTCCACCTCAGGGTCATAGCCCTTGTAGCTGGTGAAGGTCAGCAGGTTGCGGCCTGTGAAGAACACCTTGGCGTCCTTGATGAACTTGGTCTGTGCGAGGAGGCTCTTGGGGAAGTTGTAAGAGATCTGCAGCAACTTCAGACGCACGAACGAAGCGTTCTCGATCATGTGTGAGTCGAACTCACGCTGTGAGTTGGCAGCGGCGATGTCGGTCACGTCACCGGGCTTCTGCCACATCTTCAGCATGTTGGTGGTCTGGTTCATCTGGCTGGCGAAGGCGGGGTTCTCGATGAAGTACTTGTCGTTGTTCATCATGTAGCGGTCGAACATGCCAGTGAACTGCATGTCGAGCTGGATGCCTCTCCAAGACAGGGTGGTGGAAAGACCACCTGACCAGGGAGCGATCATGCCCTTGCCCAGCATGACGCGGTCGTCCTCAGAGTAGACCTTCGTCTCGTTGCCGTTCTTGTCGAGCCAGACGTTCTGGCCGTCGCGGGGATCCACATGGCTCCAACGCACATAGTAGAACTCACCGTAGGGATGGCCCTTCTCCAAGTGCACCAGGTCGGTCACGTCGTAAGAGTCGGCGTTGTTGAGCAGCTTGGTGATCTTGTTCTTGTTGTAGTTGGCGTTCACACGCACGGTCCAGTTCCAGTCCTTGCTCTTGATGATGTCGACACCGAAGGTCAGGTCAAGACCGCGGTTGTACATCTCACCCACATTGCCCCACTGAGAGCTGAAGCCTGTGGTATAAGAATAAGGTATGTTGACCAGCATGTTGGAGGTCACCTTGTTGTAGAACTCCACGTCGAAGGTGGCGCGGTTGAACACCTTGCCGGTGAGGGCAACGTTGAAGGTCTTCACCGTCTCCCAAGAGAGTTGGTCGTTGGCCACGTTAGAGGGAGCGATACCTGCCACGCCACCATACTGGGGGCCTGAAGAAACCAGGCCGAGAGCCTGATAGGCGCTGATGCCTGAGTTGCCGGTCGAACCGTAGCTCACCTTGAACTGCAGGTCATTGAGCCAGCTGCGTGTGCTCTTCATGAAGTCTTCCTTGGTGACATCCCACATCAGGGCTGCAGCACCGAAGGTGGCCCAGCGGTGATCTGCGGCAAACAGGGATGAGCCGTCACGACGGATGGACAGGTCGACAAAGTACTTGTCAGCGAAAGCGTAGTTGAGCATGCCGAACCATGAGTTGCGCACCTCCTCGGAGATGCTTTGGCTGGGCACTCGCACATTCTTCTGCACACCGGCAGACAGCAGCATCAGTCGGTTGTCGGTGAGACCATCGACACGGATACCCATTGCCTCGGTCTTGCTGGTCATCGACTCCTGGCCGAGCAGGACTGTGAAGTCGTGCTGGCGAGCCACATTGAACTTGTACTCGGCGGTGTTGGTTGAGGTCCAGCGATAGAAACGGCTGAACTGCTCTTGGCGAGCACCTGTGTCAAACACTTGTGGGTCAATGTCCAACGTATTGTAACACTTATAGGTAGAACGCAGGTCGTTGGCATCGAGGCCGAGGGCTGAGCGGATGTTCAGGCCCTTGATGGGATTGATGTTGAGGAACAGGTTCTCATTGAGACGAATGCGGTTGGTGGAGCTCGGCTGTACCTCTGAGAGCCAGTAGGGGTTGTAGGCGCCGATCTGGTCGAAGTAGATCAGGCGATCGCCATAGCCCTCGAAGGTGCTGTTGGCATAGTCGGAAGGATCGAGGCCCTTGACCTCATAGTAGCTCTGCGTGGGCAAGTTGGTGCGGGCGGCGAAAGACTTGTTGTAGGCGCTGTTGGGGCTGTTGCTGAAAGCGGTCGTTCCGAACTTGGTGTAAGCCAGGTTGGTGTTGCTTCCCACCTTCAACCAGGCGTTGATGTTGGCCTCGAGGTTGGCGCGCAGGCTCTCACGGCGCATGTTGGAGTCGTCCATGATGCCCTGGGCCTTGTAGTGGCCGTAAGACAACAGGTAGGTCATGTTCTGCGAACCACCGCGGAAGGTGGCGTCGATCTGTGAGGTGGGCTTGTTGCCACCGAAGAGGATGTCATTCCAGTCGGTGCTGAGACCGTACTTCTTGTAGTAGGCGCGCTCAGCCTGGAAGTTGGCGTTGTTGGCCAGTGAGGGGTCCATGATCTGCTGGAACTCCAGCCACTGGTTGGCGTCCATCATGTCCTCATGGTCACCGCTCATGTGAGAGATGCCATACTGGGCTGAGACAGACACTGTGGAGCTCTCGCCAAACTTAGCCTTCTTGGAGGTGATGACCACCACGCCGTTGGCAGCACGTGAACCGTAGATGGCGGTGGAAGAGGCGTCCTTCAAGACGGTGTAGCTCTCGATGTCGTTGGGATTGAGCGAGAGGAAGGTCTGCTGTGAGATCTCAGAGCCGTCGAGGATGAACAGGGGCTCTGTGGTGGCGTAGATGGAGGTCACGCCACGGATGCGCATGCTCGTGGTGGCTGAGGGCTCACCCGATGATGTGAACACCTGCAAGCCAGCGACCTGGCCCTGCATGGCGTCGCCCATGTTGGCCACGGGGCGGTTCTCCAGCGTCTTGCCGGAGACGGTCTCCACCGAACCGGCGATGGTGCCGAGCTTACGGGCTGTGCCGTAACCTGTCACGACGAACTCATTCAGCGACTCGCTGCTGGGCTCGAGCGTGATTTTCATGTTGCGTCCGGCCTTCACGGTCTGCGGGGTCATGCCGATGTAGGAAATCTGCAACTTGGCGCCAGCGGCGGCCTTCAGTGAGAAGTTACCGTCAGCGTCGGTGACAGTTCCCGTGTGGGTACCCAAGACCTTGACAGAGGCGCCCACCACGGGCGATCCGTCTTCGGAAGAGGTGACTGTGCCGGAAACCTGACTTTGCGCCAAGGCCATTCC
>JBNMMB010000002.1:0-94147 GCA_050875105.1 Prevotella sp.
AATCAGAGGAGCATTCTGGATCATCGTCGTTTGCTTCATCGCCGCTATCTTGATCTTCAACTTCGTGTTGGGTGACGGCGCTAACTTCCAGGGCGGTGACAACGCCAACGCTCCTGTCAACATGTTGGGTACGATCTTCAAGGGTGGCTACGTGGTGCCTATCATCCACACCTTGCTGCTCACCGTGCTCTGCCTCGCTGTCGAGCGCTACCTGGCTCTGAAGACCGCTTTCGGCAAGCAGCCCCTCACCAAGTTCGTGCTGAACGTCAAGGCTGCCCTGAAGGCCAACGACTTCGACAAGGCTGAGGATCTCTGCAACAAGATGAAGGGTTCTGTCGCCAACGTCGTCCTCGCTTCTCTCCGTGCCTACAAGGACATGGAAAGCGGTGCCAACGCTTCCCTGAAGAAGAGCCAGAAGGTCGCTAAGATCCAGCAGGCTCACGAGGAGGCCACTCAGCTCGAGATGCCTACCCTGCAGATGAACCTCCCGATCGTCGCTACCATCGTCACCCTCGGTACTCTTACCGGTCTGCTCGGTACTGTGACGGGTATGATCCGTTCGTTCCAGGCTCTGGCTGCTGGTGGTGGCGGTGACTCTCTGGCACTGTCTACTGGTATTTCTGAGGCTCTGATCAACACTGCTTTCGGTATCGCTACTTCTTGGTGCGCTGTTATCACCTATAACTTCTACACCAACAAGATCGATAAGCTGACATACGCACTTGACGAGGTAGGTTATTCAATCGCACAGACATACGAAGCTAATCACGCAGACGAGGCTTAATTTTTGCTAACCCTCTAAAAATTTATCGCTATGGGTAAAGTAAAAATTAGGAAAGCAGACGTCTGGATTGATATGACACCTATGTCCGACGTGATGGTGCTTTTGCTGACTTTCTTCATGTTGACTTCAACGTTCACGAAGACTGAGCCAGTGAAGGTCGAGACGCCGGGATCTGTGTCAGAAATCAAGGTTCCAGACAAGAATGTCTTGAATATACTTGTCGGCAATGACGGCAAGATATTCATGAGCATGGACAAGGTGACGGACGTGCAGACAACCCTCGACGATGTGACCAACCAGTTTGGCATCACATTGACCAAGGCTCAGCAGTCTAAGTTCCTTGACGATCCCATGTGGGGCGTTCCCATGAATGACCTTCAGGGCTACTTGAACCTGAGCAAGACGGACATGCCAGAAGCTATCAAGAAGTATGGCATTCCCACCGACTCGGTTCCTGGCAAGGAGGGCGAGGCTGCAATGAGCGAGTTCCAAATCTGGGTGAAGGCCGCACACCAGGCCAACCCCGATGCCAAGATCGCCATCAAGGCCGACGTCAAGACTCCTTACAAGACTGTCAAGAAGATCATGTCGGAGCTCCAGGACATGAATGAGAACCGTTACTATCTGATTACTCAATATAAGAAAGCGGAGGACCAATAAATGGGAGTAGGAAAAAGTAAACAGAAGAAGATGAATGTCCGCGTGGACTTCACGCCTATGGTGGACATGATGATGCTTCTTATCACGTTCTTCATGCTCTGTACCTCGTTGGCTAAGCCGCAGACTATGGAATTGAGTATGCCAAGTAACGATAAGAACTTGCAGGATCAGGACAAGACCGTGACAAAGGAGTCGTACACCGTTACGATCTATTGTTGCGCCAACAACCAGATCTACTACGTGGCAGGACTGATCAAGCCTGAGCAACCCGACTGTCTGAAGAAGACCACTTGGGGCAGCAAGGGCATCCGTCAGGTCCTCATCAACCACGTCACTGAGGATGGAACGTCGCCCGTGCGTGACGTCATGAAGGCCAGACAGGCCCTCGAGGACCAGCGCACAAAGCTTGAGAGTGAAGGAAAGAAGATGGAAGACTCTACCTACAATGCCAGCTTGGCTAAGATCAAGGCCGGTATCATCGATGGCAAGAAGATCCAGACCATGACCGTCATCATCAAGGCTACCGACAATTCAACCTACAAGAACCTGGTTGACGCTCTCGACGAGATGCAGATTTGCAGCATCGGTAAGTATGTGATTGATAAGATGAATCCCCAGGACGAGGCTCTTCTCAAGAAGAACAACGTCAAGGAGTAAGTCAAAGGTCTAAATCATTAATAGTTTAAGAAAATGGCAAACATTGATTTAACAACGAACGGTTGGACCGATCTTGTCTTTGAAGGACGTAACAAGGAATACGGAGCCTACAAGCTTCGTAGACAGACTCCGAAGAGAAACATCTTTTCAATCGTCATCATTGCGATCATCGCGCTGATACTTATCGGTATTTATGTGGCTAAGACAGCTTATGACCAGTACCAACTGACTCACCAAAAGAACGAACAGGTGACGGAGATCTCTTCCATCAAGCAGCCCGAAAAGAAGGCTGAGGTGAAGCGTAAGGATATCCAGATGCCTGAGAAGAAGCAAGAGGTGGTCAAGGAGGTGAAGTCTTCTATCAAGTTCACGGCTCCTGTTATCAAGAAGGATAACGAGGTGAAGCCTGAGGACGAGATGAAGACCCAGGAAGAGCTGATGCAGACCAATACCGCTATCGGTGCCTTGGACGTCAAGGGTAACAGCGAGACGGGTGAAGTGCTGAAGGTGACGCAGCGTGTGGCTGACGAGCCTGTGGCTGCACCGAAGCCCGAGGTGGAGAACAAGGTCTTTGAGGTCGTCGAGCAGCAGGCATCCTTCCCCGGAGGTGATGCTGCCCTGTTCAGATACCTCAACGATAACCTGAAGTATCCGGCTGTGGCTCAGGAGAATGGTGTGCAGGGCCGTGTGACGGTCTCCTTCGTGGTCGAGCGTGATGGTTCTATCACTGACCTGAAGGTGGAGCGTGGCGTTGACCCGTCTCTCGACCGCGAGGCTATGCGTGTCGTGAGAGGCATGCCTCACTGGATCCCCGGTAAGCAGAATGGTAACACTGTTCGCTCTCGTTTCAGACTTCCTGTCACGTTCAAGCTCAGTAACTAATCATTAATCATGAAACTCACATCTTACATTTTAGTAGGATTAACACTTACTGCCTGTCTTTGCGCTTCTTGTTCTGGTAACAAGAAGGGCAAGGACGGCCGTACAGACACATATTCATCAGGGGCGATTTCTTTCGTCTCTGATGAAAGTTTTAGTCCCATTATTGAGGAAGAACGTACGGTCTTCCAGTTTGATTATCCCCAAGCGAAGGTGACTCCGATCTACACCAATGAGTCGGACGCCATCAATCGTTTGTTGGATGGTAAGGCATGGCTGGCTTTCACAGCCCGAAACTTCAAGGACTCGGAGCTGAAAAACCTTCAGGCGCGGAACTTCCGCCCCATCGCCATCAAGGTGGCCTATGATGCCTTGGCCTTCATTGTCAACAAGGGCAACAAGGACACCATCATCTCTGTCCAGGACATCAAGAATGTCATGAACGGCACTGTCACTAAGTGGAAGGACATCTCGGGTGGCTCTTCCAACGGCAGCATCACTGTGGTTTTCGATAACGCAAAGTCGAGCACGGTCCATTATGTTGAAGACTCCATTCTTGGCGGCAAACCCATCACCAACCCGAACGTGGCTGCTGTGAACAATACCGCCGAGGTGATCAAATATGTAGAGAAAAACCCGGGAGCCATTGGCGTCATTGGTAACAACTGGCTGAATGACAAGCACGACTCCACCAACCTGACTTTCAACAAGAACATTCGTGTGATGCGGGTGAGCAGGGTGCATCCGGCAACGCCGAGCAGTAGCCGTCTGCCTTACCAGTATTACATCTATAATGGTGAATATCCATTGGTGCGCACAATCTATGCGTTGCTCAATGATCCTCGTCAGGGATTGCCTTGGGGCTTTGCCCATTTCATCGAGGGACCGAAAGGACAACGTATCGTCATGAAGGCGGGTCTGCTGCCGGTCTTGGGCGATATCAATGTGCGTGATGTTAACGTTAGTGAATAAACTAAACTTTTTTGTTTCCTTGTCGTCTGCATAGGTAACAACAAATAATCATTATTGCACAGACAAGAGAGAATAGTTAAATTTACGAACAACAACCCCATTAAGGATTAGAATTATGAAGACGATTAAATATGTATTGATGGGCGCTTTGCTGTTTGGTGCAGCAGCCCCAGTGATGGCTCAAGAGGACAACAAGGCCATCATCGAGCAAGCCGTGAGTGTGATCAAGAGCAAGCCCGCAAACCTCAAGGACCAGGTGAAGGACTTCGCCAAGAAGTACAAGAAGAATGCTGAGGTGCTCACGGGCATCGGCAAGGCTTTCTTGGAGCAGAAGGATACAACCAATGCACGCTTCTTCGCCGACCAGGCGTTGGCTCGCGACAACAAGTATGCGCAGGCTTGGTTGCTCAAGGGCGACATCGCCGTGAGCCAGAACAATGGCGGTGCGGCCGCTACGGCTTACCAGAACGCCATGTACTTCGACCCGAAGGAGCCCGATGGATACTATAAGTATGCCATGGTGCAGCGTGGTGTGGATCCTGCTGGCGCCGCACAGGTGCTTGAGGACCTGCGTCAGCAACGTCCCGACTATCCTGTCGACCAGCTCATCGGTCACATCTTCTTCAACGCTCAGAACTATGAGAAGGCTTCTGAGGCTTTTGCCAAGGTCGCTGATGTGACGAAGATGAAGCCGGAGTATATCACAGAGTTTGCCACGGCCACATGGTTGCTCGGCCAGCGTGAGAAGAGCATCGAGGTCTGTAAGGCTGGTCTCACGGTCAACCCGCGCAAGGCTGCCTGGAACCGCATCGCATTCTATGATTACACGGACTTGAAGAAGACCGACGACGCTTTGGCTTATGCTGACAAGCTGTTCAATGGCAGTGACTCTGCTCACTTCATCGCTGAGGACTATACCTACTATGGCACTGCCCTGCTGCAGGCAAAGCGTTGGGATGACGCCATCCAGTCGTTTGACAAGGCCTTGGAGCTCAATGCTGGCAACAACAAGCAGATCAGCATCATCAACAAGAACCTCTCTGACGTCTATCTGCAGAAGGGTGACTACGACAACGCTGTGGCTTTCCTGGAGAAGAGCATGGCTGGTTCTGACAAGCCGACCATGGATCAGCTTGACAACCTGGGCTCGCTCTACACGGAGATCTCCTCGAAGAAGTTGAAAGCCAATGACAAGGCTGGATCGGATGAGGCCTTTAAGAATGCCGACAAGGTCTATGCCCGCATGATGGAGGCTTATCCTAACTACGCCAACTACTGCAACTACATGCGTGGCCAGATCAATGCCAACCTCGATCCGGATAGCAAGGCCGGATTGGCTAAGCCTTATTACGAGGCTCTTGCCAAGTCGCTGGAGGGCAAGGCTGAGAAGCAGAACAGTGAGGTGGCCATGCTGAAGCAGGCTTACCTGTATCTCATCGTCTATGACTTCAACGTGCTTCAGGACAAGCCTGCTGCCAAGGAGGTTGCCAAGAAGTTGTTGGCTATCGATCCGGAGAACTCTGTTGCCAAGCAGGTCGAGGCTATGTAATATGACCAGGTGCTTGCACCTTCGTATATCATAAACGCAAAAGGCGTATCCCTGTTCTTGGGGATACGCCTTTTGCCGTTGTATGAAACCGCGTCTGGCTTTTACGGTTTTCCTTTTCTTAGCAATGCCCGTTGGGGCGTTTTCCTTTTTCTGTGGTTTGGGACGAATGGTTGACCTTGCTGTTGGGGTTGTCGCTGAGTCATGGGTGCCTGTGGATGGATGACAATAAAAAAGCCCAACCTGATGGCGGGTTGGGCTGTATGCTTATTCTGATGATTACTTAATCAGAACTTACTCGGCGAGGCTGATTGCCTCGTTCGGGCAGACAGAAGCGCAAGTTCCGCACTCTGTGCACTCGTCAGGGTTGATTTTGTAGATGTCGCCCTCAGAGATAGCGCCCACGGGGCACTCGTCAATACATGTACCGCAAGCAACGCAGTCATTACCAATTACGTAAGCCATAATAATCTAATGTTTATTGTTAATAATGTTTTTTGTTTTGTGATGAAAGAGAACGGAGGCTCTTGCCTCTTCCTCCTTGACTGTTGCAAAGGTAGTTATTTTTTCAGTTAGTACCTATAAATGATGATTACTTTTTTCTCAATTTAACATAAGGTACTAAAAAATGGGGGTAAGGACCCTGGCAAACAATAAACAGGGCACACTGGGCGTTATTGCTATGTATGAAGCGAACACTGTTTATCTTGATGCTGGTTCTTCTTGCTGTGGGTGCTGCGAGGAGCCAGGAGCGTACGGTCGAAAACCGACCGTATACCGACTTGCGTAAGTTTCATTTTGGCATTCTCGTGGGGACGCACTTGCAGGACCTCGAGTTCAACAATGTGGGGCCACAGCTCATCACCAATGAGGATGGCACCCAGAAGGAGTATGTCATCACTTGTGACCAGGATCGTTGGGATGACGGATTTAATGTGGGCGTGCTGGGAGAACTGCGCATCAACCGCACCTTGCAGTTGCGTGTCGCCCCCGCGATGTATTTCGGATCACGCCACATCTCGTTTCACAACATGGATAGCAGCGCCCCCGACTCAATGCTGGCGCGCAACCAGACGCTGAAGACCGCTTACTTCTCTTGTGCCCTCGACCTTATCGTCGCCTCGCCACGTTTCAACAACCACCGCCCGTATGTCATGATGGGACTCAACCCGGTCATCAACCTGAGTGGCTCGGGCAACGACTACCTCAAGTTGAAACGTTATGACCTGTTTTTTGAGGCTGGCATCGGATGTGACTTCTATCTGCCTTTCTTCAAGATCAGGCCTGAGTTGAAGTTCATGTATGGACTCACCAACAGTCTTGACACCAATCACGCTTCTTCCATCAGCGACCGCTCGATGCTGCCCTACACACAGTCGGTCAACAAGGCGCGGTCGAAGATGATTGCCCTCACGTTTTATTTCGAGTAGCCAGCTTATGATGGCCCACTTTGTCTATGCTTAGTGGCCCATCTTGTTTTTAGTGGTCTGCCTTGTTTTTAGTGGTCTGTCTTGTTGATGGCCTTGCGGTAGGCTTGGATGATGGGATCGTTGCCTTCGGCGTCCATTCGCTTGAAGATTTTCTCCAGTTTCTTGGTTTGCTTCTTGATGCGTCGCAAGCGCGGGTCAATGGTGTCAGCCAGGCTGAAGCTGTAGCCGGTGATGGGATGGCGCAGTTCAAACTCTTTCTTGGCCTCCTTCGTCCATCGCTTCACGCTCTCGGCCAGTTGCTTGTTCTGATAGGTGCCGTGCACCACCACTTCTCCGATGTTGTTGTAGTCGCGGATGAGAGGGATGGAGTCGGCCACCAATGTTGCGGGGATGGACACCGACACGTAGCCCGTCTTGTTGACGTGTAGTGTGTCGAACCTGTCAGGGATGAGCACCTCTCCAAGGAGGTTGGTCGTCTTGGCGTCCTTGTGGTCGGCCCACACCAGGACATCCTTCACGGGCTCATTTAGCTCGGGGTCGTAGGTGATGATGCGTCGTTGAGCTTGGATGGCCGTGCAGGCCGCCAACAACGTGGTGATGATGAGTGCTTTTTTCATGGTTTCTTTTCCTTGTGTTATGTGTGGGGTGGGGGATGGCGTCTCGTTTGTTATGCCTGCGGGGTGTTTGTGCGCACATCATGAGAGATGCTCCTTGCCCGTTGCAAAGATAATGATATTTTCTGAGTGATGTTCATGCTTCACTTGACTTGTGACATTTTAACGTTTCATAAACAAGGAAATTCTTGTTTTCTTTGGGATGAATTGTCTAAAAATGATTAACTTTGCAGCCTAATTGAATAACGTACGTATATACATGGCTGAAACGAAGAAAATCAAGACTGCTCTGATCTCAGTCTTCCACAAGGACGGCTTGGAGGAAATCCTGGCCAAGTTACATGAAGAGGGTGTCGCTTTCCTGAGCACAGGAGGCACACAGAAGTTTATCGAGAGCCTGGGCTACCCCTGCCAGAAGGTGGAGGATGTGACCACTTATCCTTCCATCCTGGGTGGTCGTGTCAAGACACTCCATCCGAAGATCTTCGGAGGCATCTTGGCTCGTCGCGACAACGAGGGCGACCAGCAGCAGATGGCTGAGTATGACATTCCTGCCATCGACCTGGTCATCGTAGACCTTTATCCCTTTGAACAGACTGTGGCCAGCGGTGCTTCCGACGCCGACATCATCGAGAAGATCGACATTGGCGGCATCTCGCTCATCCGTGCCGGTGCCAAGAACTTCAAGGATGTGGTCATCGTGCCCAGCAAGGCCGAGTACAGCATGTTGCTCGACGTGTTGAAGGCCAAGGGCGCACAGACCGACATCGAGGACCGCAAGCACTTTGCCGAGCGCGCCTTTGGCGTGAGCAGTCATTATGACACCGCCATTCACAATTGGTTCGCTAAATAGTTTTCAGCTCAGAACTTATAATAAGACATGGGATTTTTTTCTTTTATTCAAGAGATTGCAATGGATCTCGGTACCGCCAACACCATCATCATCAGTGATGACAAGATTGTTGTTGACGAACCGTCAGTTGTGGCTTTGGACCGCCGCACCGACAAGATGATTGCCGTGGGCGAGAAAGCCAAGATGATGTATGAGAAGACGCACGACAATATCCGTACCATCCGTCCTTTGCGCGATGGCGTCATTGCCGACTTCACGGCCTGCGAGCAGATGATGCGTGGCCTGATCAAGATGGTGCATACGGGTTCGCGTCTTTTCTCACCGTCTTTACGCATGGTCATTGGTGTTCCCTCGGGTTCCACCGAGGTCGAGTTGCGTGCTGTGCGCGACTCTGCTGAGCATGCCGATGGCCGTGATGTGTACCTCATCTTCGAGCCGATGGCCGCTGCCATTGGCATTGGCATTGACGTCGAAGCTCCTGAGGGCAACATGATTGTCGATATCGGCGGTGGATCCACCGAGATCGCTGTCATCTCGTTGGGCGGCATTGTGAGCAACAACTCCATCCGCATCGCAGGTGATGACTTGACAGCCGACATCCAGGAATACATGAGCCGCCAGCATAATGTGAAGGTTTCTGAGCGTATGGCTGAGCGTATCAAGATACACGTGGGCTCTGCCTTGACCGACCTGGGCGACGAGGCTCCTGAGGACTATGTGGTGCACGGTCCTAACCGCATCACCGCCCTTCCCATGGAGGTGCCTGTGTGCTATCAGGAGATTGCTCACTGCCTGGATAAGACGGTGGCCAAAATCGAGAACGCTGTTCTGTCGGCCCTGGAGGCCACACCGCCTGAGCTCTATGCCGATATCGTGAAGAACGGCATCTACCTCACGGGTGGTGGCGCCTTGTTGCGCGGTCTCGACAAGCGTTTGCAAGACAAGATCAACATCCCGTTCCACATCGCTGAGGATCCGCTCCACAGCGTGGCCAAGGGTGCCGGCATTGCCTTGAAGAACGTCAACAGGTTCTCATTCTTGATGAGATAAGTTTTTTGTTTGAGCAGTGCGTAATCTATTAGAATTTCTTGCACGCTACAACCATTGGCTTCTCTTCGTCATCCTTGAGGTGATCGGCATCGTATTGCTGTTTCAGTACAACAGTTACCAGGGCAGTGTGTGGTTTTCATCTGCCAATGCTGTTGCGGGAAAGGTGCTAAGTTGGGATGCTAAAGTTGAGTCCTTCTTCTCCATGTCGAAGGCCAACCAAGAGCTCACGCAGCGCAATCTCTATTTGGAACAGCAGGTGAAGTTGCTGTCAGGACAGTTGGGCGAGGCCACCAAGGACACCGGATGGGTGCATCGCAACCAGTTGGCCTTGCTCAAGTCCTTCAAGATGGTGCCTGCCAAGGTGGTCAGCAACTCAGTGAGTCGCTTCGACAACCTCATCACCATCAACAAGGGCAGTGCCGATGGTGTGCGCAAAGACATGGGCGTTGCCTGCGGCCAAGGGGTCGTGGGCATCGTCTACATGGTTTCGACTCATTACTCCGTCGTCATCCCGGTTCTCAATACTTCATCCAATATCAGTTGCCGTATCCGTGGACGCGGATACTTTGGCTATCTCCATTGGACGGGTGGCGACCCTCGTATCGCCTATGTGGAGGAGGTGCCCCGTCATGCCCATTTCCGTCTTTACGAATGGGTCGAGACTAGTGGTTACTCGTCTGTCTTCCCACCCGGCATCACCGTGGGCAAGATCCTTCATGTGTATAATTCTGTCGACGGCGTGTCGTATCGTCTACAGGTTGAGTTGTCCACCGACTTTGGCAATTTGAGCGATGTATGTGTGGTCGACAATACGCCGATGTTGGAGCAGATGGAGATCATGCGCGCCTCGCGTGACTCCTTGAAACTGAAAGATGGTAAGTAATTTGGGATGAACATTGATTTCTTTAAGCGGTTGTTGCTCTTCCTTGTGCTGTTGTTGGCACAAGTGCTGGTGTTGAATCACATACACCTCTTCGATTGTGCGACGCCGTTGCTATATGTCTATTTCGTGATTAGTTTCCAACGGGGTTATCCTCGTTGGGCCATCTTGTTGTACAGTTTCTTGTTGGGACTGTGCCTCGACATTTTCTCCAACACTCCTGGCGTGGCCACTATGTCTATGACTCTGTTGGGCTTCTTGCAGCCCTACATTCTTGAACTGTTCATGCAGCGCGATGACGATGAAAACTTCCAGCCTGCCATCTTTACGATGGGACCGGTCAACTTCTTCTATTATTCCTTGTTGTTGACGCTCATCTATTGCGTGGTGTTCTTTGCGCTTGAGACGTTCAGCTTCTTCAATTGGTTGCAGTGGGTGCTGAGCGTGGTGGGTAGCTTTGTGCTTTCCGAATTGTTGCTTTTTGTTGTCGATGGCATCAAGAAGAAGTAAACTCGTCTTACGGAAGAAGTATATCGCATGAAAGATTTCAATCTCGACAATCGTCGTTATGTCATTGGAGGTGTGGCCATACTGATCGTAGTGGTCTACATCGTGCGTCTCTTCATGTTCCAGCTCGTGAGCGATGATTATCGGAAGAGTGCCGACTCCAATGCTTTTCTCAAGCGCATTGAGTTTCCTTCGCGCGGCGTTATCCGTGACCGCAATGGCAAGTTGTTGGTTTTCAACCAACCCGCCTACGACATCATGGTCGTGATGAATGAGGCGAAGGGACGTCTCGACACGCTTGACCTCTGCCAAACGCTTGGCATCACCAAGGAGTATTTCATCAAGCGGATGGACGACATCAAGGATCGCAGCAAGAACCCGGGCTATTCGAGGTTCACCCAGCAGCTCTTCATGAGCCAGATCAACGACAAGGATTACAGTGTCTTCCAGGAGAAGATGTTTCGCTTCCCGGGGTTCTATGTGCAGAAACGCACTGTCCGCCAATATGAATTTCCTTATGCGGCCCACGTCCTTGGTGATGTGGGCGAGGTGTCTCCGGCTGACATCGAGGATGATGATTATTACCAGGCCGGCGACTACATCGGCAAGTTGGGCGTAGAGCGCAGCTACGAGAAGGAACTCCGTGGTGAGAAAGGCGTGCAAATCCTGTTGAGAGATGCTCATGGTCGCATCCAGGGCCAATATCAGCATGGGCGTTTTGACCGTCGCCCGCGTGCAGGCCACGACTTGACCTTGGGCATCGACATTGATCTCCAGGCCACAGCCGAGCGTATGCTGGAAGGTAAGATCGGTGCCATTGTGGCCATCGATCCACAGACGGGACAGGTGCTGTGCATGGCTTCTTCGCCCACTTACGACCCCCGACTGCTCGAGGGACACAACCGCAGCAAATACCACTCTTACCTCTCCCGTGACACGTGGAAGCCCTTGCTTAACCGTGCCATCATGGGTCAGTATCCTCCAGGTTCTACCTTCAAGACCACACAAGGCCTCACCTTCTTGTCTGAAGGCATCATCAATGGTCACACGGTGTTCCCATGTCATCACGGCTTCTCTTATAAAGGACTTCATGTCGGTTGTCATGGCCACCCGTCACCCTTGGCCATTGTGCCGGCCATCAGCACCTCATGCAACGGCTTCTTCTGCTGGGGCCTCTATTACATGCTATCCAACCGACGCAAGTATCCCACGGTGCAGGATGCCATGAACACTTGGCGCGACTATATGGTCAGCATGGGTTTTGGTTATAAGTTGGGCATTGACCTGCCTGGCGAGAAGCGAGGGCTCATTCCGAATGCCAGCTTCTACGACAAGGCCTACCACGGATCGTGGAACGGTCTGACGGTCATCAGTATCAGTATTGGTCAGGGAGAGGTCAACCTCACACCACTTCAGATTGCCAACTTGGGAGCCACCATTGCCAACCGTGGCTACTATTATGTGCCCCACGTGGTGAAAGCCATCCAGGGCGAGCCCCTTGATACCCTTTACACACGTCGTCATTACACGCGGGCCAATCGCCGCGCTTACGACCTGATCGTTGCCGGCATGCGCTCATCTGCCATGGGCGGCACCTGTCGCTTGCTTGGCTCGTTGCCCTTTGCCGCTTGCGGTAAGACGGGAACGGCCCAAAACCGTGGCCATGACCACTCCGTCTTTATGGGTTTTGCGCCTATGGACAACCCAAAGATTGCCGTAGCGGTCTATGTCGAGAATGGTGGATGGGGTGCCGATTACGGCGTTCCTATGGGCAAGGTGATCATGGAACAGTATATCATGGGTAAGTTGAGTAAGGCCGGAGAGAGTCTGGCCGCAGAAATGCAGAAACGCAGAATAGGTTATGGAAACAGTGAACGATGACAAGCGGCAGCCGAGTGTGCTCCGCAGTCTTGACTGGTGGACGATCGGCATCTACCTGGCGCTGCTCGCATTTGGCTGGATAAGCGTTTGTGGAGCAAGCTACACGTATGGCGAGACCGACATCTTCAGTCTCGACACACGATCGGGCATGCAGATCATTTGGATTGGCACGTCTCTTGTCTTGGGCTTTGTGTTGCTCATGCTCGACGACCGTTTCTACGACACGTTTGCCTATGTGATCTATGCGATGTTCCTCTTGCTGCTCTTCGTGACCATCTTCAATCCGCACGAGATCAAAGGATCGCGATCGTGGTTGGTCTTGGGACCGTTGCGATTGCAGCCTGCTGAGTTTGCCAAGTTTGCCACGGCGTTGGCTGTGGCCAAATTGATGAGCACCTATGGCTTCGACATTCACAAGCCCAAGCACTTCATGGCGGCCGCTGCTGTGGTCATCATGCCCATGTTGTTCATCGTGGGCCAACGTGAGACAGGTTCTGCCTTGGTCTACCTTTCTTTCTTTCTGATGTTTTACAGGGAAGGCATGCCGGGTAGCATCTTGTTCACAGGAGTAGCCATGGTGGTCTATTTCGTGGTTGGCATCAAGTATGAACAAGTCTTCTTGTTGCAGACACCGACCTCCATCGGTAAGTTTGTGGTGTTGCTCTTGGTGCAGATTTTCACTGCCTCCATGGTCTACGTCTATTGCAAGGAGAAGGAACGCGCCATACGGTTGGGCGTCATCTCCATTGCGTTGACCGTTCTTGCTTTGCTTTTCTCGGTCTATGTCATCCCGTTTGATGTGGTCTGGGTGCAACTGCTCATCTGTGCAGGTTTGGTGGGCTACTTGGTCTATGAGGGCTTGTCCACGCAGATTATCCATTATTTGCTGATCGCCTTGTTCTCCGTGGGCTCCATCGCCTTCTTCTATAGTGCCGACTATGTGCTCAACGACATCATGGAGCCTCACCAACGCGTGAGAGTCAATGTGCTATTGGGCCTCGACGAAGACTTGGCCGGAGCAGGCTATAATGTCCATCAGAGTGAGATTGCCATTGGTTCTGGAGGTCTCCGTGGCAAGGGCTTTCTCAATGGCACACAGACCAAGTTGCGCTTCGTGCCAGAGCAAGACACCGACTTCATCTTCTGTACGGTGGGTGAGGAGGAAGGCTTCCTGGGCTCTGCCGGCGTGTTGCTGTTGTTCTTGGCGCTCATCTTGCGACTCATCCATTTGGCCGAACGACAACCGTTCAAGTTTGGACGGGTCTATGGATATTGTGTGCTCAGTGTCTTCCTGTTCCACCTCTTTATCAATGTGGGTATGGTATTGGGCCTGACACCTGTGATTGGCATTCCGCTGCCCTTCTTCAGTTATGGAGGATCATCGCTTTGGGGCTTCACCATCCTGCTGTTCATCTTCCTACGTATTGATGCGGGGCGCAATCTTGTTCGCACATAATAGACTGTCTCATTTGTCAGTGAGAGACATCCTCCTTTCGTGTCTCAGGTCGCTTTCCGTTCATGTAATAAAAACGCAAGTTGCCGCATCCTCTCAGCCAAATGCTCAGGATGCGGCAACTTGCGTTTTTGTTGGATTCCTTTTTAGGTTCGTAGTCACTTTCCTTTTGTCAGCCGGCTACTTCTTTCGCTCCAGCTCAATGCCCACATCCGACACGCCAGGCAAGATCTCGCGTTTCATGTCGTGTCTCACGGTGATGTGGAGTGAATCGTTTTCATGGAGTTCCATGAGCGACACGGGGAAGTGGTATTGGTAGAAGCCGATGCCTTTACCTCTCACCCTCCCGTTCTTGTCCATCAGCGGGCAGTTGATGGTGTCGATGACAGTCCTGTTGGCTGGCAGCACGGTCTGTTCCACGATGAGTGTCATGCTAATGAAGGGGAAGGCATTGTTGATGCGCAGTCCCATGCTTGTGGCGTACAGTCCCGACTTTGTCAGGCGCGGCACGTCAAACTTCAGAGTGTCTACTTTCTCCCATCCGGCAATGGGTGTGTGGTCATAGTGATCATACACCTTGTTGCCCGTGCAGGCAGCACACAGCAACCCCGATAGGAGTATTGCCATTAGTGCTTTCATGCCTTTTCGTTTGTGGGGTTAGCAGGAGCCTGCTGTTGTGGCTTTGCAGGAGCCTGTTGTTGTGGCTTTGCGGGAGCTTGTTGTTGTGGTTTGGCGGGAGCCTGTGGCTTGGTCGGTTGTTGAGTGTTGGTTGGAGTCTGTGGCTTGGCCGACTGTTGTGTGGGTTGTCCTTCTCCCTTGGGACCATTGGGACGGTTGGGCCTGTTGGATTTATTAGGCTTATTGCGCCGCTTTTGCTGTCCGTTGTTTCTGGGCGTCTCGTTGGGACGATTCTCCTGTCTGCCTTCCTCATTCGGCTTGCCCTGTGCGGCCTTGCGGTTGTCGCCTTTCGGTTTGCGATTTTTCTGTCCGTTCTTCTTTCGTTTCGACTTGTCGAAGCGGCTGAGGTCAGCGTCGGCCAGCAAGTCGATGGGCTTCTTCACCTCTTTCACCTTGTTGTCTTGTTGCAGCGACAGGGGCTTCTCACCTTGTCGGTTCATGGCGATGATCTCTCTTGCTCGGGCCGCGGTGATGGTCTCCACGTTGGCAGCCAGGTTCTTGTCCGACGAGTAGGTGCAGAGACCTGCGAGTATGTCGGTCTTGAAGAGATAGTAGTCACTGTCTTTTGTTTGCAGGATGGCGTCCTTGGGCGGCAACTTACGACTTGCCTCCATGTAGTCGTCCACCTCGTAGTTGAGGCAACACTTCAGTTTGGCGCACATGCCCGCCAATTTCTGCGGGTTAAGCGAGATGTCCTGGAAGCGTGCGGCATTGGTCGACACACTGGAGAAGTTCTTCATCCATGTGGCGCAGCACAGTTCGCGTCCGCAGGGGCCCGTTCCGCCGATGCGTCCGGCCTCCTGTCGCGCTCCGATCTGTTTCATCTCGATGCGCACGTGGAAGGTGGCTGCGAGGTCCTTGATGAGCTGTCGGAAGTCCACGCGCTCATCAGCGATGTAGTAGAAGATCGCCTTGTTGCCGTCGCCCTGATACTCCACGTCACCGATTTTCATCTGCAAGCCGAGTCTTTTGGCGATCTGTCGGCTCTCGATCATCGTGTCGTGTTCACGGCTTTTGGCCTCGCGGTATTTCTCCATGTCCACAGGCTTGGCGATGCGGTAGATGCGCTTGATGTCGTCGGCCGACTTCAGGTTAGCCTTTTTGATTTGCAGGTTCACCAGTCGTCCTGTGAGCGTCACCACACCGATGTCGTGCCCCGGGTTGGCCTCCACGGCCACGATGTCGCCCTTTTGCAGTTGCAGGTTGTTCACGTTGTGGAAGTAACCCTTGCGCGTGTTTTTGAACTGCACCTCCACGAGGTCTGTCGACTCCGCGTTTCCCGGTACGTCGGCCAACCAGTCATAGGTGTTGAGTTGCTTGTCCTGTCGTCCCACGCCAGTGCTGCATAGTCCGCGGTCGCACCCTGTACATGTATTGTTGTTCATGCTGTTTTGTTTTAAGAAGTGATAAAAGCTGTCATCTCCTAAGGAGGATGATCATATTGAGAGCCAGGTTGAAGAACTGAATCTTCGCGTTGGCGTTTTGTCCGATGTCTCTGAGAGTGCGTTGCAGTTGTTCCGCCATCTCCACTACATTGCGCTCGTTGATGAAGCGGGCGAAGTGCTGGCTGAACGTCTCCTCCTCCTGTGTCATATAGTTGAGCTCCGGTTGCTTGAAGTTCGAAATGAAGTTTTCACGCACCAGATGGAGGAAGTAGGTCAGCATGCGTCGCTGTTTCTCGCGTCCATAGGCGGCTGTGATCTCTGTCCATGCCTTGAGCCCCTTGATGTCACGCATGTAAGCCTGTCGCATGAGCGACACGAAGAGGTCGAAGAACTGCCGGTTCTCGCTGTCGCTGTCGAGCACCCCTATGGCTTTCAGCCAGTTGCCTGCTGCTGTGTGTGCGATGCGATGCGCCATGTCGGGATCGATGCCGCGCTTGCTGATGAGCGCTTGTTCGATGTCGGGCGTGTCGATGCGATGCACGTCAAAGCGCTGCACACGACTGCGGATGGTCTCCAGTAGCTGTTCCGGTGCTTCGCTGACCAGTAGGAACACCGTCTGCTGTGGTGGTTCCTCCAGCAATTTGAGCAACTTGTTGGCGCAGGTGGCGTTCATGCGTTCCGGCAACCATATCAGACTGATCTTGTAACCGCCCAGCGCCGACTTCATGTTCAGCGTGTGGGTGAGGGCGTCGCTCTCCGCCTCATAGATCACGGCCTGCTGGTTCTCAACGTTCATGACGCTCATCCACTGTTCTATGGTGAAATAAGGGCTTTTGCTGAGTAGCGTGCGCCATTCAGCCACGTAGTCGTCGCTGGTCGCCTTGCTCGATGAGGTTTTGATCACCGGGTAGGAGAAATGAAGGTCGGGGTGTTGCCATTTGGCCAACATCGTCTCCGCGTTGACCACGGCCGCCTCGTTGTCAAGTAGTGAGCGTCCATTGTGGCGCTCGCCCAAGAGATAGGAGGCAAAGGCCAATGCCAATGCCAACTTGCCGCTACCGGCAGGTCCTGTGAACATCAGGGCGTGGGGCACACGCTCCTCCTCGACAAGTTGGAGCAACCTGCCAATGGCTTCCTGCTGGCCTATGACTTCACTAAACTTCATGACCTTAGAGTAAGTTTTTGGCGATCTGCGCCACGCTGTCGATGGCCGAGATGGTGTAGAAGTGGATGTCTCTCACGCCGTGGGCGTAGAGTTCCTTGCATTGTGCTGTGGTCCATTCCACGCCGAGCGCCTTGGCGTCGTCGTCGGTCTTGCATTTCACCGCCTCCTTGGCCAGTTCCTGTGGCATGTCGCAATGGAAGGTCTTGGGCACCTGCGTGATTTGCGACAACTTGGCAAACGGCTTGATGCCCGGCACGATGGGGATGGTGATGCCCATCTGTCGCGCTTTCTCCACGAAGGCGAAGTATTTCTGGTTGTCGAAGAAAAGTTGTGTGACAGCATATTCCGCGCCGAGGTCTTGCTTCTCCTTCAGGTGCTTCATGTCCATCTCCAGGTTGGGTGCCTCCTCGTGTTTCTCCGGGTAGGCCGCCACACCATAGTGGAAGGGCTGCCCCGGATGGCGGATGTCAGATCCGTCGATGAAGTGCCCCGCATTGAACGCGTTGACCTGTCGTATCAGGTCAGTCGTGTGCTCGTGTCCTCCTGGCGTGGCTGTGAACATGCGGTCCTCCTTGGCTTTGTCGCCACGGAGCAACAGCACATTGCTGATGCCCAGGAATTGGAGGTCGATGAGCTCATACTCGATATCCTCGGCTGTGGCACCGCTGCAGATGATGTGTGGTATGACCGGCAGGTTGTAGCGCTGCTGGATGGCGGCTGCTATGGCGATGGTGCCCGGGCGACGGCGTATGCGCAGTCGCTCAAACTGTCCATCGGCCAGTTCGCGATACACATACTCGCTGTGATGGGTCGTTATGTTGATGTAGAGCGGATCGAAATCCTTCAGTTTGTCAATGTTGCGAAACAAGGCTTCCGTGCCGTTGCCCTTCAGTGGGGGCAACACCTCAAAGGAAAAGCGCTGCGAAGCCGTGTTGTCTTTCAGTAGGTCTATGACGCTCATTTGTTTGGTTCTATGGAATTTACAGCCTACAAAGTTAATAAAAAAGATTGATAATCATCTTTTTGCAAGCCACTTTTCGCTTTACTTTCCATCTGTCTTGTTTGTCTTTTGGCTTTAACCCATCCAAGATGAGCTCTGCTCCAGATGTGCAGGCCCATGTGAGACATGAGAAACAATCCCTAAATTCTTTAGTAGAGAAACACAAAGGCGCATGTTTCGTTTTCAGAGAAACATGCGCCTTGATGCGTCTTTGTATGTTTGATGTCGTGTGGAAGGGCCTATCCTTGTGGCGCCTTGAGGGCAACCAGGTCTTTGAGCGCTCCAAAATGAGAGATGGTTGCCAGTCGCGGGTGACTGTATTCCTCCGTTTGCTCGTGCCGCCAGATGCTGCTGAAGGGGATGTGTACGGCCCAGCCACCCAGTTGCAACACCGGTTCGATGTCTGAGCGAAACGAGTTGCCCACCATCAGCAGATGGTCGATGGTCGTCCCAAACCGCTGGCATAACTTAGCGTATTCGGCTTTCGTCTTGTCGCTCACCACCACGATGTCGTCGAAGAGCGGAGCCAGTCCGGATCGGTTGAGCTTGTTCTCCTGGTCGAGCAGTTCGCCCTTGGTGAAGACCACCATGGCGTAGCGTTTGTCCAGGTGCAAAGTCTCCAGTGTCGGGCGCACCTCGGGCAGGGGCGTGGCCGGCAACTGCAAGAGCGACTTGCCCAGTTGCACGATGCGCAACACGTCGGCTGCGCAGACCTGTCCGCGGCTCACCTTCACCGCGTTTTCCACGAGCGAGAGGGTGAAGGCCTTGCTGCCATAGCCCAGCAGGGGCATGTTGGCGGTCTCCGTCTGGAAGAGCGTCTCGCCCACCGTGGCCTCGTCGGCGTAGGGTGCGAGCAGTTGGCAATAGTCTTTTTCCACTTGGTCGAAGTGCCCCTGACAGTCCCAGAGCGTGTCGTCGGCGTCGAAGGCGAGGAGCCTGATGTCCTGGCAAGCCAACTGTCGTATGTCAAGTTTGTTGTCCATGATGTTGCAAAGTTACGAAAAACTTGTCAGTAGGGCATCCTTGTCGACATGTTTGTTGTCAGCCTATGCCTTTTGTTGTTGCATCTTCGGCAAGAAAATGGCACAGGCGCCAATCAGCGGCAGCAGCGTGCTAATCTCAAACACGCTGTTGATGCCCCACGAGTCGGCCACATATCCAAACAGGGCACTGCCCACGCCACCTGCTCCGAACGACAGGCCATAGAACAATCCGGCCACGATGCCTGTGTGGTGTGGCATGAGGTCGGTGGCGAAGACGAGGATGGACGAGAAGGCCGATGCGATGATGATGCCGATGACTATTGTCAGGGCAATGGTGCCCCACAGGGTTGGGATGTAGGGCAGGGCGATGGTGAACGGCGCAACACCGAAGATGGAGAACAGGATGACGCTCTTGCGGCCATATTTGTCACCGATCCATCCACCCACCAGCGTGCCGATGACCTCGGCGGCCAGGAAGGCGAAGAGGCAGTATTGCGAAGCCTGTACCGACGTGCCAAACTTGTCGATGAGGAAGAACGTGTAGTAGTTGGTCATGCTCACGGTGTAGAAATTCTTGGAGAACATGAGGATGAACAGCAACACGACGAAGAAGATCTTCCACCGCATGCTGAGTGGTTTGGCAGTGGTCCATGTCACTGCGTTGGTCTGTCGGTTGCTGGCCAGCGCCTTGACCTGCCAGCGCCCCACGTAGTAGAGCACGACAGAGGCGAGCACGGCGATGACGGCAAACCAGCGCACGGCCCACAGTCCGTGAGGGATGATGATGAGGGCGGCCAACAGCGGACCCACGGCGAAGCCACCATTTCCGCCCACCTGGAAGATGCTCTGGCCAAAGCCCTTGCGGTTGCCGGCAGCCACCTGTGCCACCTGTGATGCCTGGGGGTGGAAGATCGACGATCCGCAACCCATCAGCGCCACGGCAATCATCACGTGGCCATAACTTGTGGCCATGGAGAGGAGGAAGATGCCCGTCACGGTGAACAGCATGCCAATGGCCAGTTGCCACTTGTGGTGGTGCTTGTCAGCGTAAAGGCCCACGAGGGGCTGGATGACGGAAGAGGTGATCTGCAAGTTCAGTGTGAGCAAACCAATCTGCACAAACGACAGGTTGAAATTGCTTTTCAGCATCGGGTAGATGGCTGGAAGCATCGACTGGATGGTGTCGTTGAGAAAATGACAGAAACAGACGGTGAACAAAATCATGAAAGCCGTGTCACTGGCTGTCTTTGTCGCTTGGTCTTTTGAAAAAGGCATAATGTGTATCTGTTTTAATCGTTATCCGTTTCCTGGAGGGCGCTCATGCGCCATGCTCATGCTTTCTGCGTGCAAAATTATAAAGAATTTCAATAATATGGTTACCTTCTTCCTATTTTATTTTTTTTCTCTCGTATGAGGCGTATGTTGCGTGTTTCCATCTTTTTTCGCCTTGAGGTTGAAATAAAAATGTAAAATGTGAGGTGCTTTCAAAATTTTTCCTTAATTTCGCATAAGGAAGTATAGGGGAGGGGATCCCACTTCTATTAATCTGATAGGAAACTCATGATTAGGATGTCCCTGCAATCGAGAGCCCATCGGCCTTTGTCCGTTGTGCTGTTGTGTGGTTCTTTAGTGACCGCATGCCTTAGTGGTTCGGTTCACGCCCAGACCACCGACGACACGCCTGTGCGTTACAGTGTGGGCTATTATCGCGACCATGCCTTTTTGCGTCAAGACTCCGATTTCACGGTTGTCGACACGCAAGTGGAGTGGCCCGAGGCCATCGACTTTGTCGATCTTCGTCCTTTGCAGACGGCTCTCGACTCGCTGTTGTTCGCCCAGCCCATGGCCGATGGCGAGCAGGCTTATGCCGATTACAAGCGAAGTTTGGGACGTCCTGTCACGGGCCAACTGGAGTTCTTGCCCGACGACCGACGCTTCTGCTACGTCACCACCGCCCTGCGCATCAAGGCCTACCAGCCTCGGCAGTGGCTCTGTGTGGAGATACGGCAGATGGTGTCGCCCGGTGCCTTGTCGCCCATCGCCAAGCGCGATCTCTACCGCATCCTGACCCTCGACCTGCAGACCGGCCGCGTGATGCAGACCGAGGACCTGTTGCGTGTGGGACGGCTCAATCATCTCGATGAGGACAGCTACAACATCGTGTTCTCGCAGCTTGACGACAACCGTTTCTATGGCTTGCGCAAGGCCGATGTCGACGGGGCCTGGCTCGATGGGAAGACACAACAGGTGGGCCTACACATCGCGTGTGCCACCGACGACGAGTCGTTCTTCTATGAGCGCATGTTGCCCATGGCGTCGATGACCAACCTGCTGACGCGCGAGGCCAAGCGCATGATCGGCCGCAAGGAGGTCGACCGCCAGCCCTTCTTCGTCTCCATGCGCCAGACATGGGACGGCGACACCGTATATAATAAGGTGGAGCAAATGCCGACCTTCAAGGGCGGTCGCGAGGGGCTGACGCGCTATCTGTCGTCCATCGGTCTCTTCGACCGTTCGCAAGACTCCACGGCACACGGCGAGGCCATTGTGGCTTTCATCGTCGACAAGGAAGGCCAAGTCGGCGATGTGCATGTGGTGTCGCCGGTCAGTCCCATGGCCGACCGCCATGCCGTGTCGATCGTCAAGGGCATGCCACGCTGGGAACCAGGCCGTAGCCAAGGACGAGCGGTGCCCGTGAGAATCTATCAGAAGTTTGAGTATTGATAGATTTTCGTCGCATTGAAATGGGATTATTATGGAAGAACAAGTTCATCACCATCATCACCACCATCATCACCACCACAGCTACGAAGAGCACCTGCGGCGCAAGCGCCGTCGCCAGTTGCTGCACCGATTGTTTGTGTCAGTGGGCGCTGTGGTTTCAGTCCTCGTCATCGCCTTTCTGCTGATGGCCATAGCCTGGCCCGAAAAGTTGATGCAGTGGGCAGGCAGTTGGGGCCTCACAGACACAGGCATGGTCATCCTGGGCGACCCTAACCCACACCTGCAGAAGACCTATGATGGCCTGGACGTGTCTCATCACCAAGGCACCATCGACTGGCAGAAGGTGGGCGAGGACCCTGCGGTGCAGTTCGTCTATGTGAAAGCCACCGAGGGCGCCACGTTTGTCGACCAGTCTTACGCCCAGAACGTGAAGGGTGCGAAGAGCGTCGGCATTGCCGTCGGCGCCTACCATTATCTCTCGTCGGGCAGTTCGGTGCATGAGCAGTTTCGCAACTTCTATCGCGTCGTCGACCGCAAGGCGCAGGACATCGTGCCGATGGTCGATGTCGAGGAGGACGGCGTGGCCGGTTGGAGCCGCCGACAACTGCAAGACAGCCTGTCCGCTTTCCTCAGGTTGTTGGAGAGCCATTATCTCTGCAAGCCCATCATCTACAGCTATGCCAAGTTCTACAATGCCAACCTGGCTCCCCGTTTCAATGCCTACCGTCTCTTCCTGTCCCACTACGACGTGCGCCAGCCTGTGGTGGCAGGCAATGGTCGCCACGACATCTGGCAACACTCCGACCAGGGCGTCATCGACGGCATAGACCATCCTGTCGACCTCGACGTCTTCTCCGAAGGCACCTCGCTCGACGACATCAAGATGCCCCCTTACAAGCCCCTGCCTACAAGATGAGGCGAATAGCGCGCCCAAGGGCTTGAGACAGGCAACGAATATTGCACTTCCGCAAAAAAGCAGCGGGCTGCACCAACACGATTGGTTGGTGCAGCCCGCTGTCTTTGTGATGCGGAAAAGTTCGTTTCTTTACAGGTTGAGCTCCAGTCCTACAGGGCAGTGGTCGCTGCCCATCACGTCGGTGAGGATGGTGGCGCTCTCGATGCGGTCCTTCAGTCGCTCGGAGACGAGGAAATAGTCGATGCGCCAGCCCGCGTTCTTCTCGCGTGAGCGGAAGCGGTAGCTCCACCAGCTGTAGGTCACCTCGTCGGGGTGCAAGTAGCGGAACGTGTCGGAGAAGCCATTGGCGAGCAACAAGTCCATCTTGGCCCGTTCCTCATCGGTGAAGCCCGCATTGTTGTGGTTGGTCTTCGGGTTCTTCAGGTCGATCTCCTCGTGAGCGACGTTCATGTCGCCGCAGACGACCACCGGCTTCTTCTTGTCGAGTGCCATCAGGTAGTTGCGGAACGCGTCGTCCCACTGCATGCGGTAGGGCAGTCGGCGAGGTTTGATTTCCCCATCGTTGGCGTTCTGCGAGTTGGGTGTGTAGACGCTCACCAGGTAGAACGAGGGCATCTCCAGCGTGATGACACGTCCCTCGTGGTCGTGCTCGTCGATGCCCAAGCCATAGCTCACGTTGAGCGGATGGTGCTTGGTGAAGATGGCGGTGCCGCTGTAGCCCTTGCGGTCGGCGTAGTTCCAGAAGCTCTCATAGCCCTCGAAGTTCAAGTCGAGCTGTCCTGCGTGCATCTTCGTCTCGTTGAGGCAGAAGAAGTCGGCGTCGAGATCGTGAAACACCGCCTCGAAGCCCGGTCTGTTCTTCTCGGCGTCGGGCTTCATGCAAGCCCTGAGGCCGTTGACATTCCAAGAGATGAACTTCATCATGGTCACTGGTTGTTGGACACGAGCTGGTAGTAGACGATGTTGAAGTTGCCCTTCTGTGTCTGCTTGTTCACCTCCAGGTTGTAGGTGCGCATGTAGAGTTCCATGGCTTTCTTCTCAGCGTTGAAGTAGCCCATGGAGTTGCTGTTCATGTTGAGGAAGTTCACCTTCAGGTCATAGAGGCGCGTGTTGATCTTCGCGTTCTTGATGACGATGGAGTAGGGCATGATGTTCATCACGCAGTAGGGGCTGAGGAAGTCCTTCGTGTTGTAGAAGGAGATGCCGCAGGTGAGCTCCTGCTTCGTTGCAGCCTTCATGGCGTTGCGCAGCGAGTCGTTGACCTCACCGCTTGCCACGCCCTCAGCCAGCGAGCTGACGGGGAAGTTGTGGATGATCATGGCCGTGTCGTTCACGGTCCAGTGCACGTTGGTCAGGCTGTCATAGTTGTTGGAGGTGGAGGAACGCCATTTCAGGGTTCCCGTGTAGTCGCCCTTCATGGTCTGCATGGCTTGCTTCACCTGTGCGTTAGTCAGGCCCTTGTCGGAGTTGTCGTCCAGGCACGAGGTCATCGCCAGCAAGGCGCAAAAACCCATCAGGAGGGTCATCCATTTTGTCTTTTTCATGTTGTTATCTTTCCTTTCGTTTATGCGATTGATACTGTGTAGTTTAGGCTGTCAGGCTCAGATCCGCTTCGACTCGCCCCTTAGCAGGCTCATGAACTCCTCGCGCACCTTCATGGCCTCAAACACGCCGCTGTAGGCCGACGTGGTGGTGATGGAGTTCTGTTTCTCCACGCCTCTCATCTGCATGCACATGTGCTTGGCCTCGATGACCACCATGACACCCTGCGGCTTGAGTGTGTCGTTGATGCAGTCCATGATCTGGTGGGTCAGTCGCTCCTGCACCTGCAGACGGTGGCTGAAGATGTCTACCACTCGGGCTATCTTGCTCAGGCCCGTGATGTGTCCGTTGGGGATGTAGGCCACGTGCGCCTTGCCATAGAAAGGCAGCATGTGGTGCTCACACGTCGAGAAGAAGTCGATGTCCTTGACGATCACCATCTGGTCGTAGTCCTCGGCGAAGAGAGCGTCGGTGAGCACCTTGTGCGGGTCTTGTGTGTAGCCGCGGGTGAGGATCTGCATGGCTTTGGCCACGCGCATGGGCGTTTTCAGCAGTCCCTCGCGGTTGGGGTCTTCACCCAGCAGGGTGAGTATTTCTTTATAGTGGCTGGCGAGCTCCTCGAGCCCGTCTCTGAATTCTGTTTCTGGATTCATGTTGAATGTTTGACGTGTGAAGGGCGATGCCCGTGATGTGCGTGCCGCACCTGGTCGGGCCTGCGTCCTGCAATGGGTTTGGGATGTGTGATGGGAAGGCAGCGTGATGGGCGCCCTTGCGGCAGTGGGCCGATGACCATTAGTATTGCACGGTGATCATCCCCTTGACGATGGTGGCCCCCTTGTAGCCCATGTTTCTGATGTTGCTGAGCATCTTCTGCGCCTCGCCGTAGCTGCGATAGTTGCCCACGCGGCAGATCCATCGTGGCGAATAGAAGTGCACGTAGACCGGCTGGTCGGGGTATTTCATCTTGATGGCGCTTCCTATCTGTTGTGCGCGGTTCTTGTCATCGCGCGTGTTTCCGCCGGCAAAGGCCTGCACCCGATAGCCACTCACCTTGTGGCTTCGCAACATGACCTTCTTCGACATGTCGACGGTGGGTATGCTCATCTCCGGCGTTTCTTCCGGTGTCTTCTCCGGCTCGCGGTTTTCCGTCTTGCGTTCCGTGGCAACCTCCCGTTCGTGTTCCCTCTCCTTGTCCTTGGCCAGGGCGTGTGTCTTGTCCCTGTTCACGACCTCCTTGGATGTGGCGGGCTTGGTGGCGGGCTTGGCCTTGTCGGCCGCGGCCTTGGGCGTGGCAGCCTTGGGCGTGGGGTTGGCCTTCTGCGCAGGCGTGGCGTTCTTCGTCACGTTGGTCCCGTCGACGAGGTTGTCGATCTCCTTGCTCTGCGTCACGGTCACCTTTCCTTCCCCTTGCTTGCTCTTCTGCAAGTTGTCGAGGAATGATTGCGCGTTGGCGTGCAGGGTGGCGCACAAGATGAACAGCAGTGGTAGGATGATTTTCCGCATGTTTGAGTGTTGGTGAATGATGGTGTTTTTAATCAAAAAGCCAATGAGGCCACCCTTGCCCGTGGCAAGGATGACTCATTGGTAGGTTTTGTGGGCTTGGAGCGATTACTTCTTCCAAGCGTCGATGATGCCCTTGAAGTCGGCAGCTTTCAGCGAAGCGCCACCGATGAGGCCACCGTCGATGTCGGGCTTGGCGAAGAGCTCAGCGGCGTTGCTGGGCTTGCAAGAGCCACCGTAGAGGATCGTGGTGTCCTCAGCAGCCTCCTTGCCATACTTCTCGGCGACGATCGAGCGGATGTAAGCCAACATCTCCTCAGCCTGGTCGGAAGTGGCGGTCTTGCCGGTGCCGATGGCCCAGATGGGCTCGTAGGCCAGCACGATGTTCTTCCACTCCTCAGCAGAGAGGTTGAAGACACTGCCGTCGAGCTCAGCCTTGACGACCTCGTTCTGCTTGTTGGCCTCGCGCTCCTCGAGTGTCTCACCGCAGCAGAAGATGACCTTCAGGCCGTTGGCCAGTGCCAGCTGCACCTTCTCCTTCAGGATCTCGGCAGTCTCGTGGTAGTACTGGCGACGCTCAGAGTGGCCCAGGATGACATACTGAGCACCTGTAGACTTCACCATGGCAGCGCTCACCTCACCGGTGTAAGCACCCTTCTCCTTGTCGGCGCAGTTCTCGGCACCCAGGGCGACGACGTTCTGGTCGAGCACCTGAGCCACGCTGGCGAGGTGGATGAACGGTGTGCAGATGATGACACCACAGTTGGGCTTGTCAGCAACGAGAGCCTCATTGATTTCCTTAGCCAGGGCGACGCCCTCCTGCAGGTTCTCATTCATTTTCCAGTTGCCTGCAACGATTTTCTTTCTCATTTCTTTTTCTTTTTAAATGTTGATATGATGTGTTGTGAACTGTCACTTGATACAATCTTGCGCTCCTCGTCGATGAGCATCTTCTCGCCCCGGCGTATCTTCCGTCGGACGTATTGCCCCCAGGCCCATGTGCGGTCGGCGATGATGAGCAGGAGCAGGGGTAGGAAGAACCAGGCCGCCACCTTGCTGAGTGTCTTGGCCGCGCTGTCCTCTGGCATGTGGCCTATCTCCAACTGGTCGAGCGGCCCTTGCAGCTCGTCGGTCGCTGGCAGGTCGTTGTGGCTCCACTTGCGGATGATGGTGCCGTCCTTGATGAGCAGCAGCCCCGGGTTGCTTCGGATGATGGTCTTCAGCGTGGTCTCGTCGGTGAGGCAGAACGGATATTCGGCCCCGGTGATGTCCTCCCAGTGCTGGATGGCCTCTTCCGTGGATGCCGTGAGGCAGTAGAACGGGACGTGCTGGTCTTGCGCATACTCATAGATCTGGTCGATGCTGCCGAAGTTGGAGTCGTCGGCCGTCTCGAGATGCGGCGCTATGAGGAGGAAGGTGTAGCCCTTGTGGCCCAGCACCTGGTCGGTGATGTCGTCGCCGTCGGCCAGTTCGATGGAGAAGTCGTGGATGGGCGGCACGTAACCTTCCTTGACCTTGACCGTCTTCGAGTCGATAAACTGCCATGTGGAGTCGGGATAGTTGTCCACGGTGAACGTCTTGCGCTGTCCGTCCTTCTCCATGATGAATGTCGTCTCAAACTGCGGTTGCTCAGCGCCCTTTGGCATCTCCATGCCCTTGGGTATGTTGGCCCCGATGTGGTAGGGGCGGAAGTCGAACAGCGGCAGGTACCAGAGGCAATAGAGGCTCGTCAGGATGATGAACAGGATGGTGAAGTTGATGGCGATCCACTGGGTCGACTTCGAGATGAAGCGGTACATGGCGTGTGGCCAACGCGCCAAGACCAGTGCGCAACCGAGCAACACCACGTTCTTGAGCAACGTCTCGGTGTTGGTCAGGTGCAGGGCGTCGCCGAAGCAACCGCAGTCTTTCACCGGGTCGGCCACGACAATCCAGATGGTGACGAGCGTCATGAACGTCATCACGGCGAGCAACAGCCGCGACACCAGGCGACGCCGGATGGCCAGCAGGGTGAAGACACCCAGCGAGAACTCCACTGCCGCCAGGACCACCGAGGCCAACAATGTCAGCCAGTCGGGCGTGATGGTGGCCAGTCCCAAGGCCTCCAGGTAGTCGTGTATCTTATACTGCGTGCCCAGCGGGTCGATGGCCTTGACAAAGCCCGAGAACACAAACACCGCCCCGATGACCAGCCTGCACAGGTTGGCCGTGAGGCGCGTCAGCACGCCGAACGAGGCCTGGCGCTCCTGTCCGGGCGTGTGCTCCTCGGTTGTTGTCGGTTGCTCGGTGCTCATGCGGCGTTGTTGTCGTGTACGTTCTCCTTCAGTCGGATGGCGCCAAAGACCGCATAGTTGATGATGTCCATGTAGTTGGCGTCGATGCCCTCCGACACGATGGCTTGTCCGTGGATGTCCTCCAGTTCCTTCACCCGTTCGATCTTGGTGAGGATGAGGTCGGTGTAGCTGCTGACGCGCATGGTGCGCCACGCCTCTCCGTAGTCGTGGTTCTTGCGCTTCATGAGGTCAAAAGCCTCCTTGGCGTGCCGGTCATAGAGGTCGAGCGCCTGTTGGGGCGTCATGTCCACGCTGTCGGCAAAGCCCTGCTCGAGCTGTATCAGTCCCACGATGCCATAGTTGATCAGCGCCAGGAATTCCGGTCGGATGCCTTCGCCGACCAGCGACTGTCCGGTGATTTCCAAGGTGCGTATGCGCTTGGCCTTGATGAAGAGTTGGTCGGTGAGCGATGAGGGGCGCATGATGCGCCATGAGGCTCCGTAGTCGTGCAGCTTCTTGGCGAAGACGTCACGACACTCGTCCATGGTCTCCTGAAACTCTCTGGCGGTGTCTTGTTGGTTTGTCATAACGAATGCAAAGTTACACATTATTTTATGGAAAACGAAGGAATGGGCAAGAAAAGTTACTGCCTTTCCTCCTGTTGGCGCTGCCTGATGACGCGCACGGTGCCGCAGAGGGCGTCGTAGCGTATCTGGAGCGAGTCGCGGCGTGCTCGCAACATGTTTTTGCGGTAGAGGTCGGTCTCGCCGTCAATCTGTTGCAGGGTGGCCTGCAGGGCCGAGTCGGTGCGCCCGATGTCGTCTTGTGCCATCCGGGCCGACGCCTCCTGCCAGATCTTCAAGGCCCGTTTCCGGCTCTCGACGGCCTTCGGGTGGTCGGCGCGCAGTTGGCGGATGGCGTTGAGCGTGGCCGCATAGTCGTGGCGCTGATAGAGCGAGTCGATGCGTTGCATCAAGGGCTGTGCCACCTCGTCGGGCGACGGTTGGCAAGCTGCCAGGGCGATGAGGCCTGCCAGCAAGAGTGGTTTTCGCATGATGTGTGCTTTCGTGTGGTGTGTGTTCACGTGATGTGCAGTTTTCGTTGGCCCTTGTGTTAAGGCCGGCGCAAAGGTATGAAAAATTATCGTCATGTCGGATGATTGTGCGCCAATTAATATTTTTTATATCGTTGTCGTGCTGAAATAAATCAACAAAAGGCCTCTGTAGAATCGCTTGAAATCCATCAAGCCTCCTTTTGCTCGCAAATACGCGATTTTTCGAGGGTTTTACGTAATAGTCTAATAATCAGGTTATTGAACAAAAATGTGCCTTCTGGAAAACTTTGTGCATGCTCAAAGTTTTGCGATAGATATCTTATCGACCCTCGATTCGATATCTATCGAGTCTCGATAAGATATCTATCGAGTCTCGATTCGATATCTATCGGGACTCGATAAGGCGTTTTCTTCCGGCTGAAATGTTAAAAATGGTCAAATGACGGGTGATTTTTGCTGTTCTGATATTGTACTTATTACAAAACGCGTTCTATTTCGTTCACTCGCGAGGGTGCCGAAAATGACCAATAAATCTTACAAAATAGTCGTCCGTTCCTTTGCTTTCGCCCGATTAGGGGCAACAGAGGCTGCGACCGCTCGCTGCCAAAAGACTGGCCACGTAGGGGGCTCTTGTTTTGTTTTCTCATAAATAATGTGTACCTTTGCACCGCTTTTTAAAAAGGACAATCAAATTATGCGGATACTTAGCGACGACCAGCTGGCCCAGATACTCGACCAAGACATCTTCCACAAGATTTCGGAAGCAGCCGACTCCCTGCACCTGGAGTGCTATGTGGTGGGCGGATATGTGCGCGACCTCTTCCTCGAGCGCCCTTCCAACGACATCGACGTGGTGGTCGTGGGCAGTGGCATTGAGGTGGCCTCGCGCCTGAAGACCATGCTCGGCCGCAAGGCCCACCTGTCCGTTTTCCGCAATTTTGGCACGGCCCAGGTGAAGTGCGGTCCCCTGGAGGTGGAGTTTGTGGGGGCCCGCAAGGAGAGCTACAGCCACGACAGCCGCAAGCCCCACGTGGAGGATGGCACCCTCGAGGACGACCAGAACCGCCGCGACTTCACCATCAACGCCATGGCCGTCTGCCTCAACCATGACCGCTTCGGCCAACTCGTCGACCCCTTCGACGGCGTGGCCGACCTCGAGGACGGCATCATCGCCACACCTCTCGACCCTGACATCACCTTCAGCGACGACCCGCTGCGCATGATGCGCTGCGTGCGCTTCGCCACCCAGCTCAACTTCGAGATTGAGGACGAGACGCGTGAGGCCCTGGCGCGCAACGCCGACCGACTGAAAATCATCAGTGGCGAGCGCATCGAGGAAGAGCTCAACAAGATCATGATGGCACCCCATCCAAGCACGGGCTTCTACTACCTACGCGAGTCGGGACTGCTGCAACTCATTCTGCCCGAACTGGTGGCGCTCGACCTTGTGGAGACCCGCCACGGCAGGGCCCACAAGAACAACTTCAACCACACGCTCGAGGTGCTTGAGAACGTGGTGCGCGCACAGAAGGCCAAGGCCAACGACGAACGTCTCAACGCCCCTGACGAACCAAAGGATGAGCCCGCCGAGGAACCCCTCTTCGACCACACGCTGTGGTTGCGCTGGGCCGCCCTGCTCCACGACATCGGCAAACCCAAGAGCAAACGCTGGGATGCCGCACAGGGGTGGACATTCCACAACCACAACTATATCGGCGCCAAGATGGTGCCCGGCATCTTCCGCAGGTTGAAGTTGCCCATGGACGCCAAGATGAAATACGTGCAGAAACTCGTCGACCTTCACATGCGTCCGCAGGTCATCGCCGACGAGGAGGTGACCGACTCCGCCGTCAGGCGACTGGTGAACGACGCTGGCGATGACATCGACGACCTGATGATGCTCTGCGAGGCCGACATCACCAGCAAAAACCAGGTGAGAAAACAGCGATTCCTGCAAAACTTCCAGTTGGTGCGCGAGAAGATCGCCGACCTCAAGGTGCGCGACTACAAGCGCCTCTTGCAGCCCTGCATCGACGGCAACGAGATCATGGAGATGTTCCATCTGCAGCCCTCCAGGGAGGTGGGCACACTCAAGCAGACGCTCAAGGACGCCGTGCTCGACATGCGCGTGCCCAACGAGCGCGAGCCCCTCATGCAACTGTTGCGCGAGAAAGCCCACGAGATGGGACTCGTCTGAAAAAGTAAAAAGATGGTAAAAGTCGCCCTTTTTTAGAATAAATAGTGTTAAATGTGTGATAGCCAAAGGACGTGTTACACATTTATTATTTAACTTTGCAGCGTGAAAACCGGAAAGAGGATTTGAGTTTTCTAAAGGTTCTTTTTTTCATTCGTCAGGCCTCACAGAGGCTGACACAGATGATGATTTGGGATACGACCATTCAATAGATAAAATATACATTAATAATAGGTATGACAAAGAACAAAATTTTATTGTTTGCAGCCCTGGCTGCAATGCTCGTCTCGTGTGGAGGCAAGAAGTCATCGGGCAAGCCCAACTTTGGTGACAACGAGTATGCTGTGAGAACAGTTGGCGCGCAGAGCGCAGAACTCCAGACCACCTATCCCGCCACCATCAAGGGCGTGCAGGATGTGGAGATCCGTCCGAAAGTCTCAGGTTTCATCACCAAGTTGTGTGTGAAGGAAGGCCAGACCGTGAAGGCCGGACAGCTTCTCTTCGTCATCGACAACGTGACCTACGCTGCCGCCGTGCGCCAGGCCAAGGCTGCCGTGAACTCAGCCAAGGCACAGCTCAACACCGCTCGCTTGACCTATAACAACAACGAGAAGCTCTTCAAGAACAATGTCATCGGTTCGTATGAGCTCCAGTCGGCCAAGAACAGCATGGAGGCTGCCGCTGCCGCCCTCGCTCAGGCCGAGGCCAGCTATGTGTCGGCCAAGGAGAACCTCAACTTCTGCTATGTCACCAGTCCGGCAAGTGGTGTCATCGGCGACCTGCCTTACCGTGTGGGCGCCCTCGTGAGCGCCAGCAGCCAGCAGCCGCTGACCACCGTGTCGAACATCAGCACCATGCAGGTCTACTTCTCCATGACCGAGAAGGATCTGCTCGACATGACCAAGACCGCCGGCGGACTGCATGCAGCCCTCAAGGACTATCCTTCCGTCAAGCTCCAGCTGGCTGATGGCACCATCTACAACCAGCCCGGACGTGTGGCCACGGTGAGCGGCATCATCGATGCCACGACAGGTAGCGTGTCGATGCGCGCCGACTTCCCCAACCCCCAGCACTTGCTCAAGAGCGGCGGTTCGGGCTCCATCGTCGTGCCTCACGTGTCAAGCTCGGCCATCGTCATCCCGCAGGATGCCGTGGCACAGGTGCAGGATAAGCACTTCGTGTATGTCGTAGGCAAGAACAATAAGGTGAAATATACGGCTGTGACCGTCGATCCCAAGGACGATGGCAAGACCTTCATCATCACCAGTGGCCTGCGTCCCGGCGACCGCATCGTGGTCAACGGCATCTCGTCGCTCACCGACGGCATGGAGATCAAGCCCATCAGCGAGGCCCAGTACCAGGAGAAGCTGAAGAAGACCGAGCAGATGGGTGCCGACCAGGGCGACCTGCAGAAGCTCAAGAAGGACTTCGGTAAGTAAACACGCATATTTCCAAGGAAAGGAACAAAAGAGAATAATCCATGAAATTAGATAAGTTTATCAAGCGTCCGGTGCTGTCCACGGTGATCTCCATCGTGATTGTCATCCTCGGTGTCATCGGACTCATATCGCTGCCTATCGAGCAGTACCCGAACATCGCTCCGCCTACCATCATGGTGCGCGCCTCGTACACGGGTGCTAACTCAGAGACGGTGCTCAACTCCGTGCTGGCACCGCTGGAGGAGCAGATCAACGGTGTGGAGGGCATGACCTACATGACCTCATCAGCCACCAACGACGGTTCGGCTTCTATCACCGTCTACTTCAAGCAAGGCATGAACGCCGACATGTGTCAGGTGAACGTGCAGAACCGTGTGTCGCAGGCGTCGGCCCTGCTGCCTGCCGAGGTGACCAAGGCTGGTGTGCAGGTCATGAAGCGACAGTCGTCGACGGTGATCCTCTTCGGTCTCACGGCCGAGGACGACCGCTACGATGACGAGTTCCTCGCCAACTATGCCAACATCAACGTGGTGCCGGCCATCAAGCGTGTGAATGGTGTGGGTGAGTGCCAGTGTTTCTCACAGAAGGACTACACCATGCGCCTCTGGATCGACCCCGTGAAGATGAAGAGCTACGGCCTCATCCCGACCGACCTCACAGGCGTGCTCTCGCAGCAGAACATCGAGGCTGCCCCGGGATCCGTGGGTGAGAACAGCGACATGCAATATGAGTACACCTTCCGCTATAAGGGTCGTCTGAAGACGCCTGAGGAGTTTGGCAACATGATCATCAAGTCCACCCAGGACGGACAGACCATCCGCGTGAAGGATGTGGCCCGTGTCGAGATGGGCGCCCTGTCTTACTCAGTGGCTTCAGAGCTCAACGGCAAGCCTTCTGTGACCATGATGGTGACCCAGACGGCTGGTTCTAATGCCACAGAGATTGCTGACAATATCAAGAAGCTGCTTGCCGAGCAGGAGAAGACCCTGCCCCCAGGACTTCATTTCGACGTGATGCAGGATGTCACGGAGTTCCTCTTCGCCTCCATCGAGGACTTGGTGAAGACGCTCATCGAGGCCTTCGTGCTCGTGTTCATCGTGGTCTACATCTTCTTGCAGGACACCCGTTCCACGCTCATCCCGCTCATCGCTGTGCCCGTGTCGTTGATCGGTACGTTCTTCTTCCTCTATGTGTTTGGCTTCTCGCTCAACCTCTTGACGTTGGCCGCCCTCGTGCTTGCCATTGCCATCGTGGTCGACGATGCCATCGTGGTGGTTGAGGCCGTGCACGCCAAGCTCGACTTGGGCTACAAGTCGGCACGCCAGGCCTCCATCGACGCCATGAATGAGATTTCGGGCGCCATCATCTCCATTACGCTTGTGATGGCTGCCGTGTTCATCCCCGTGTCGTTCATGGGCGGAACATCAGGTACCTTCTATCGTGAGTTTGGTATCACAATGGCCATCTCCATCGTCATCTCGGCCCTGAACGCCCTGACCCTGTCGCCTGCTCTTTGCGCCATCTTGCTGAAGCCGAAGAATGAGGACGGCAGTGAGCGCAAGATGTCGGTCGTCGACCGCTTCCACGCCGCGTTCAACGCCACCTATGGCAAGGTGCAAGACCGCTACCGCAACGGCGTGCGCCGCATCGTGGAGCATCCTGTCATCGCCATCGGGTCTGTCGTCGTGGGCATCGCGCTCTTCGGCGTGCTCATGGCCACCACCAAGACGGGCCTCGTGCCTGATGAGGACACAGGCACCGTGTTCTGTACGGTCTCCACGCCTCCTGGAACCTCCACCAAGAAGACTGAGGAGGTCATGGACCAGGTGGACCGCATGCTTGCCACCAACCCTGCCATCCAGAGCCGCATGCGCATCACGGGTTACAACTTCATCGCTGGTCAGGGTTCCAACCAGGGAACGTTCATCATCAAGCTGAAGTCGTTTGAGGAGCGCCAGAAGCAGGAAGGACCGCTGAAGTATGTCGGCGTGCACAACCTGGGTTCCACCATGGTGCTTGGCATGATCTATAAGCAGACGGCTGCCATCAAGGGCGCACAGATCCTGGCCTTCCAGCCGCCTATGGTGCAGGGCTTCTCGGCCACCAACGGTATGACGTTCTCTATGCAGGACCGTACGGGTGGCGATGTCAACAAGTTCTACGAGGTGACGCAGAAGTTCATCGCCGAGCTCAACAAGCGACCGGAGATCTCCAATGCCATGACGTCATACGACACGAAGTATCCGCAGTATAAGATCGACGTGGATGTGGCCAAGTGTAAGCAGAGTGGCATTGACCCCTCGACGGTGCTCACCACCATGCAGGGCTACTACGGAGGTATGTATGCCTCTAACTTCAACGCCTACGGTAAGCTCTATCGTGTGTATATCCAGGCCGACCCGAAGGATCGCGCCGACCTGAAGAGTCTCGACAACATCTACGTGCGCACATCAGCTGGCGAGATGGCTCCCATTAAGGAGTATGTGTCGCTGAGCCGTGTGTATGGCCCGCAGGAGATCGACCGATTCAACCTCTTCACCTCCATCAACGTCAACGCGTCGGCAGCCGACGGCTACTCTACGGGTGACGCCTTGAAGGCCATGAGCGAGGTGGCCAAGACCTCTCTGCCCTCAGGATACAGCTATGAGTTCTCTGGTCTGACACGTAACGAGCAGGAGTCGAGCAACTCCACAGCGATGATCTTCATCCTGTGTCTGACGTTCGTCTACCTCATCCTCTCGGCACAGTATGAGTCGTATGTGTTGCCGTTGTCCGTCATCCTCTCCATTCCGTTCGGTCTGGCTGGAGCGTTCCTGTTCACCAACCTGTTTGGTAACAACAACGACATCTACATGCAGATTGCCTTGATCATGCTGATGGGCCTCTTGGCCAAGAACGCCATCTTGATCGTGCAGTTCGCCCTGGAGCGCCGACAGACAGGTATGGCCATCTCATGGTCGGCCGTGCTCGGAGCCGCAGCCCGTCTGCGTCCTATCCTGATGACCTCATTGGCCATGATCATCGGTTTGCTTCCTATGCTGATGCCTTGGGGCGTGGGCTACCACGGCAACATGACCCTGGGTGCCGCTGCCATCGGTGGTATGCTCATCGGCATGCTCTGCCAGATCATGATCGTGCCGGCTCTCTTCTACATCTTCCAGACGTTGCAGGAGAAGATCAAGCCGATCGAGTTTGAGGACGACAACGCCGATGTGGCCACGGAGCTCAAGCAGTACACCAACCCGCTGGCGGCCAACTTCCGCACGGGTGAGGAGAAGCTTGCTGGCGACAAGGCCAACCCCAATATGTAATATTTTCAGCGACTACATGTCATATAAAAGCATAAAGATGAAAATCAAGAATATCATTCCGATAGCCATCGCAGCTACTCTGATGAGCAGTTGCGGGGTCTATACCAAATATGAGCGCCCGAGCGTGAACACCACTGGGCTGGTGCGCGACTCGGCCTCAGTGGCCGACACGCTCGCCGTGGCCGACACCACCAGCTTTGGCAACCTGCCTTGGCGCAGCGTCTTCACGGATCCGCAGCTCCAGGCGCTCATCGAGAAGGGACTGCAGAGCAATGTCAACATGCTCAACGCAGCACTCAACGTGCAGATGGTCGAGGCACAACTGAAGGCCGCCAAGCTCGCCTTCGTGCCCTCGTTCACCTTCTCGCCCCAGGGAACCATTTCCTCATGGGACGGAGGAAAGGCCACGAAGACCTACTCGCTGCCTATCTCGGCCAGTTGGAGCGTGGACCTCTTCGGCAACCTGCTCAACCAGAAGCGCAGCACACAGATGAGCCTGCTGGCCACCAAGGACTATCAGCTCGTGGTGAAGACCAAGCTCATCTCCAACATCGCCAACATGTACTACACACTCCTCATGCTCGACAAGCAGCTTGAGGTGGTCAACAATATGGCATCGCTGGTGAAGGACACGTGGAACATCATGAAGATCCAGAAGGAACTGGGTCGCACCAAGGAGACCAGCGTGCAGAGCGCTGAGAGCAACTACTACTCGGTGCTGGCACAGGCCACCGACCTGAAGCGACAGATCCGCGAGACCGAGAACTCACTCTCGCTGTTGCTCGGACAGTCGGCACAGCACATCGAGCGCGGCACGCTTGAGGGACAGTCGTTGCCTTCATCGTTTGCCACGGGCGTGGGTATCCAGTTGCTCAACAACCGCCCCGACGTCCATTATGCCGAGATGTCGCTCGCACAGTGCTTCTATGATGTCAACACGGCTCGTTCGCGCTTCTATCCCAGCCTCACCATCAGCGCTTCGGGTGCCTACACCAACAGTGGCGGCATGGGCATCGTGAACCCGGGCAAGATGCTCCTCAGCGCCGTGGGAAGTCTCGTGCAGCCTATCTTCCAGCACGGACAGCTCATCGCGGGACTGAAGGTGGCCAAGGCTCAGCAGGAACAGGCCTACAACACCTGGCAGAACGCCGTGCTCTCAGCCGGCAGCGAGGTGAGCAACGCCCTGGTGCTCTACAACTCATCAGAGGAGAAGAGCCAACTGGAGGCCAAGCAGGTGGAGAGCCTGAAGAAGAATGTGGAGTACACCAAACTCCTCTTCAACGACGGCAGCAGCACCTATCTTGAGGTCATCACCGCCCAGCAGAGCTTGCTCAACGCTGAGCTCTCGAAGGTGGCCGACGACTTCTACAAGATGCAGGCTGTGGTGAACCTCTACTATGCACTTGGTGGAGGACGCGATTAACGTTTTCATTCTTTACATTAAAGCATTCAGATTATGAACAACATAAGTCCACAAGCATTCGTCGACCCCAAGGCGAAAATCGGCAACAATGTTACCATCTATCCCTTCGCTTACATCGAGGGGGATGTGGAGATTGGAGACGACTGCGTCATCTATCCCTACGTGAGCATCATGAACGGCACGCGCATGGGACGCGGCAACAAGGTCTATCAGAACACGGTGCTTGGCGCTGAGCCGCAAGACTTCAACTACAAGGGTGAGGTTACCACCCTTGAGATTGGCGACGAGAACATCATCCGCGAGAATGTGGTGATCAACCGTGCCACCTATGCCACGGGCAAGACACACATCGGAAACCGCAACTTCCTCATGGAGGGCGTACACATCAGCCATGACACCGATGTTCATGACTATTGCGTGTTCGGTTATGGCACGAAGGTGGCTGGCGACTGCGAGATCCACAGCGGCATCATCTTCTCCTCAGGTGTCATCGTCAATGCGCAGGTGCGCGTAGGAACAGCGGCCATGGTCACCAGCGGCTGCCGCGTGAGCAAGGACATCCCGCCCTTCATCGTGGCCACCGACAACCCCGTGCGTTATGCCGGTCTCAACCAGGAGATGTTGCGCAACCATGGCATCAGCGACAAGGTGCTCAACCACTTGGCCAACGCCTACCGCCTCGTGTTCCATGGCCAGACGTCGGTCTTCGACGCGGCCATCCAGATCAAGGAGCAGGTGCCTGATGGAGCTGCCGTGAGAAACGTGGTGAACTTCATCCAGAGCACTAAGCTCGGAATCATAGGAAAATTATAACTCATACCTATACTAATAAATAATAGGGGTTGATCTGGTTGTGAAACCAGGCCAACCCCTTTTTTCGATGTGTATGCTCGGAACGAGCGTTTTCTTCTCTATTCAGCGTTTTTCTTCTTCGGATTGACATTAAATCTCCAGGAGAGCGAGAGCATGGCGTAGCGGGGAATGCTGTTGTGCCAAGTCTCGGTGCGGCCCTGGGCGTTGACGGCGTAGGAGGTGGTGGACAGCTGGCGGAGGATGTCGAAGCCCTGGAGCTTGGCCACCAGGTGGCCCTTGACGAAGCTACGGGTGAGCTCGGCGTTCCACACCCAGTCGGTGGTGTTCATCTCGCCTTGCTGGTAGCCGCGCCGCGCATACATCGTCATGTCGGTGCTGAGCTGGAAGTGGCATGGCAGCGACACGAAGGCGTTGAGGCCCACACTGTAGTTGCCCGCATGGATGTCGCTGAAGTTGGGCCGCTCGCCATGGATGTAGAAATAATTCCCAGCACCATGGAATGACAGTTCGTAGCCATCATTGGGCCGCCAGGTCAACTTGATGTTGTCACCCGCCTGCCAGTTGTTCACCACGTTGCGCAGGCTCGAAGACGAGCCTGCGACTGTGGCCATGTCGATATTGTGGTTGTAACCTGCCGTCAGTTGGTTGTCGATGCTCCATCTGCCAGTCTTGTCGAGCGCGCGCGAATAGCCTATGGAGGCGTCTGTGTGCCAATTGCCATTGACGCTGACGGGTTGCACGGTGGAGACGCCGTTGGCCTCGTCGAAGGTCAGAGACCACGCCACGGCATGGTCTGTCTGGTGGAAGCCCCATTGTGCGTTGAATAGGCTTTGGTGGGCGCCGCCATGGCGTGTTGACCAGGTGACGTCATAATGGTGCAGGTCTTTCAGCGCTCGGTTGCCTCGGCGGATGTTCAGCGGATCGGCGTCGTCCTCATAGTCGACCATCGGCACGAGGTCGGGCATCGACGAGGACATCGATGCGTCCAATGACCACTGCCACTTTCGGCCCCACTTGAAGGTCGTCTTTGGATTGAAGAACATGCGGTTGCGACTGACGTCCTGGTGGGTTGCCCTGTCATAGTGAAGCCACTTTTTGCTGAAGGCTACGGGCAGATGAACGGACAGGTCGCCCCTGAACGACGGCCAACTGTGGTAAAAGACAATGTAGGCCACGTGCTCATTGGCGTAGTCTCTCGATTGGTAACTGTTCTTGGTGTCCTTGGCCTCATTCAGTGCCAGCTCCGTCGAGGGCAACACGTCATAGCGGGCACTGTCGGCTCCCAAGACACGGTCGAGACGGAACAAGGGATTGTTGGTGTTGTGATACTCGTGGTTGAAGGAGTAGCCCAGGCGCAGGTCGGTCTTGCCCAGACTGTAGAGATAGCTCAGGTCGGCGCCCATCGCCGCATTCTCCCGTGTCATCGGGCGGTAGTTGTTGCGATAGTCTGTAGGTGTTGAGCCATCGTGATAAAAGAAATGGTTGGCGTCAAATGATTTGGCATCCAGATGATCATAGCTGCCGTTCAGCTTCACCCGCAGCATGTCGGCATAAAGGCGTATGTCGGTGTTCATGTCATACGACACGTTCCATTGCGTGTTGTCTTGACGGCCCTGGGTGAGCAGGCCATTGAGAAGCCTGCTGCCCAGCAGCGTCTCGCCATGGGTCTTGTTCCAACTCTTTGTCCGGTCATACTGCAAGAACAGGGTGTTTTCCGTGTTCCAACCACGCTTCAGCATCTTGAGCACTTCTTTCGTTAGGAATGAGGTCTGCCTGTCACGGCTCCATGCCGCGATGTTGCCATATCTGTCTCCACCGTTCAGGAAGGTCTGCGAGTTGGTTGTCGTTTGTTTGTCGGCATCCGTGTGCTTGAGCAGGTTGTTGGTTGCGAAGAACGACGCTTCGTTGCCCAAGGTGTGGAGATAGGTGACGCCCGCCTGCTTGGAGGCCAGCAAGCCTTGGGGCGCATCCGCCGAATCCCAGTCGCCATCCATCATCATGTTGGCCGTTGCGTCATTGTTCATGTTGTTCACATTGGCAAAGGCCAGCAGACGGCTCACGGGCGAGAAGCGCATGCCGAAGCCTCGCGACAGATAGCGGCGGTCGGTGCCTGCTCCTGCTTCTATATTGCCCAGGTAGCCTACGGAGTATTCCTTTTTCAGCCTCACATCCATGACATATTGTTTGTCGTGCATGTCGCGTCCCATCATCCTTGAACTAGCCCCTGCGCGGTCGAAAACCTTGATGCGGCTGACGGTGTAGGCGGGCAGGTTCTCCAGGGCGAGCTTTGGGTTGCCCGAAAAGAAGTCCTGCCCGTTGACGAGCAGACTCTCCACATATTTGCCGTTGACATAGATGCGACCGTCTTTTGTCAGTTGGCAGCCAGGGAGCCGTGAGACCAGGGCGTCGAGCATGGAGCCCTCCGACAGGTTGAAAGCGTCGGCATTGTAGATGAGGGTGTCGCCACGCATCACCATCTTCACCTTCGTGGCACGCACAGTCACCTCCCGTAGGACATGGGCCGCATGGGGCAACCGGATGTCCTCGGCCACGATGTCTGTCTCGCGCAGGGAGTGCAGGGCCACCCTCACGCTGTCTTCGGAGTAGCCCACGCATGAGGCGCGAACAACGTAGCGCCCTTTGCTGGGAATTTTTAAACGGTAGAGGCCGTTGCGATTCCAGTATTCAGACGAGTCTGTGACAGCTGTGGCAATCTGGCTGCCGTCTTCGCGTGAAAGGATAACCTTGGCTCCCACGATGCCGTCGCCTGTGATGTTGTCCACCACACGCCCCACGACGTAGTGGTCCGCCTTTTGCGCATAAGCCATGCTGGCGAACAACAGCATGAGTATGATGAATGAATACCTTTTCATTGTTTCAACCTTTTGGAACAGGCTCTTGTACGCAAAAGCTTGTTGTTATTTCTTGATTTGGGAGCAAGCCGTGTAGGGGGCGACATTTAGGTCTGAGCAATACAACGTTGTCTTCCATGCCAAAGCGTCATATTGGCAACAACCAGTTAGCGTGTGGCCCGTAGAACTGACAAAATAACAATCGTCAAGATACCTCTTTCCCTCGCAGGCTTTAATCTTAGGATACTTCTTGCTCCCATCTTGGCTTGTGCTTCCTGATCCGCCGCCAAAGACGAACTTCAGGTCTTCGCGAGACAAAACCTCGCCAAATTCGGTCTTGCTGAATTTAAACTTCTTCATGATCATTAAGTTTTTAGTTACACAAAATACTTTAGGTCTCCAACATGATACAGATTGGGCAATTCATGCCCATTTATGAAGAATGTAGGAGTGTGAGTGATCATGCTTCTATGATGCGGACAGAACCTTCGGGATTGCTCAATATGAGGCCATAACCATCTACAGGCACTTTCACATTCTTTTCTTTCCTTAATAACGATTCAAATATACCTTTATTATAATAAGATACTGCTGAGTTTTCGAGTTTCTAGCACATGATTCTTTGACGCCAAATGGACATTCCCATAATAACTCTCGTGCTGAGGCGTTTCCAATGCATCTCCATACACTTCACTGGTAGAGGCAAGTAAAATGCGTGCATGTTTTTCTCGTGCCAGTTCTAAAAGATTGATGCTCCCGATGACACTTGTCTTGAAGGTTTTCACAGGATCCTTTTGATAATGTATGGGTGAGGCGGGGCAGGCGAGGTTGTAAATCTCATCTACAGCATAATCGCCATGCAAAGGCTGGACCACATCATGCAGAATGAAGTCAAATGTAGGATTTGCTAGCAACGGCTCGATATTAGACTTCTGGCCAGTGGAAAGGTCATCTACACAGACCACCCTTTTGCCATCTGCAAGAAGCCTACGGCATAAATGGGAACCAACAAATCCGGCTCCGCCAGCTACTAAAGAAGTATTTTTGTCGCACTTTATCATCAACGCATCATTTTAGAGTTTTAAAACGGCAAAATTGGAACATCCACTCGCAGTCATGATTAATGTATATTCTCCCTTTTCAAGATTAGAAACATTAATGATCGTTTCTTCTCCTTTTACTCCAGTTTCTTCCTTATATAAAATGGTTTGTCCTTTCTCGTCAATAATGCAAATACTTACATTTGGTTCATTTGCTTGCCAGGTAAAATGCAATTGTCTTTCCTCTAGCCAGGTTAAGGGAAGATTTGACGACTTCATAGGAAGTCTATGCATGCCATGGTTAGAATTCTTGGACATATTGTAATATATGTAAGTTTTCTGCTGGTTAGACTCCTTTGCAGTTGTACAACTTGCATTAATGATTAGGTTTAAAAATATAAATGCAATAATTTTTTTCATTTGGTTTTCAGTTATTTCGCCACAAAGATAGTGTTTTACAGTTACTCTTCAAAGAAAATATTGTTCCAATCCGTTGCTATCTTATTCCAATCTAGTGCCATTTCGAAATAGCAATGTCTGGCAAATGTTGCCATTTGGCAACAAAGAGATAAAATTAATCATGGTGATGAATTTCTGAACTGAAATTGCTTTCGGATTATTATTTTTTTTGTAATTTTGTGAAAAATGCAATGTGCAGTATGAAACAAATCAATACCATAATTGGAGTTGCTCTCATTTTTATGATTTCTTTGGCGTCATGCGACAAAAGAGGCGATGAGACCATTGAACATCTGGATCAACTTGCTGAAACCGATCCTCAATCGGCTTTGACAAAGATTCGCCACGTAGATACCACTAACTTTGACAGGTATGAACAGATGCGTTTGAGCCTTATCAAGTATAAGGTTGAGGACAAATTATTTGTCTGTCATAATTCTGATAGCGTCATCAACAACTTGAATGACTATTTTCAGAAACATGGAACTATAAATGATAAGATACAGTGTCTTTATTATATGGGAAGCACATACCGGGAATGGAGGACTTCCCATCGGCCATTATCATGTATGAGCGGGCTATAGAGCTAGCAGAAAGTAACAAACTTGACAAAAAAGATTCCTTGCCCCTCGCTAATGTCCATTCACAAAGCGCCGAAATACTCTATAGAATAGGTGACTATAAAGAAGCGTTACAACAAGCGACTATCTCTTATCAGATACGAGAAAAGTTGGATGCGGTTGATGTCGTGACCTATGAGGATATGGGACGGCTGTCAGAATCTTCTGGCAACATGGCGCAGGCCAAGGAGTTCTATCGGAAAGCGCTCATGGGGATCATCGATATGGATAAAGCTGGTAGCTATATTGATTACTTGGGAGAGCAATTAGGTTTTTACACCAACAATAAAGGATATGACCAGGCAGAATTCATATATGGAATTATAAAGAATAGCAAATCCGACAATATACCGGCCAATGTCTATGCTGCCATCGCTTCTTATTTCATGGGGATCCATCAGACGGATTCTGCCCTAAAGTATACCATGACAGCTTATCAGTTGGAGGAAAGGGCTAGTGACAAGGCTGAACTCGCCAAGAACATCGCCTTAATTGCCAGGGGTAAAGGAAGCTCACACATGGCGCTCGAATATGCTATGCTCGCTATGAAACATTATGGTTCAGCGCAAGAAGATGTGAATGCGGAAGGCGTAAATAAGGCGAAAGCACGACGATCATTGGAAGAAATAAGAAAAGCAAGAGCAGAGCAATTAAATGGTCAACAGAAGAAGAAAGAATACAGCATGATCGGCATCATCGTTCTGCTGCTGGTTATACTATCTGTATTCGTCATACAACGACTCATCAATATGAGAAGGAACAAGCTGCTCGCAGAGATGCAGCTGGTCAAGGAAGAAAAAGAGAGATTGAAGTCTGAACGCACTTCACTCCAAAACAAGATAAAGGTTGACAGAAAACTGCGAGCGGAGACGGCACCGGAAATAGCAAGCGTCATAAAGACAATCCTTGATTTGGCCGACAGCCCTAAAGAGAAATTGCAGCCTGACATGTGGGGAGCAATATTCAACGCTGTTGATAAATTGCATCCTAATTGGAGGCAACAATTGCTTACCTATTGTGAAGACTTGGAAAATAAGGACCTTATCCTACTTTATCTTATGAAACTGGATTTCAAGCAAGCAGATATAGCAAGAATCATGAAGCGCGCTCCGTCGGTCATCAGTAGAAAAATCCACAGGATAGAAGAAGCGTTGGGCGTTCCAATAAAAGTGGCACTTGTTGACAGTCTGAAACAAAATGAAGAGATCAGTTAAGTGTCCATCATCACGGCTTGTGGCTGTATGTGATCAAGGGTTGTACCTTATTTGATATTGCCTGATGGATACCTTATCCTGTTCTGATGCTCATAGCAACGCACGGATCTTGTTGATTGTCCATGCGAAGGCGAAGGCGGTGCGTGAGTCCATCTCTACGAAATGACCACCTTCGTTCCATTGCAGGGTCGTGCGGTCGTCGCCCAATTGTTGTTTGAGTAACGCTTGTTCGAAGCGGATGTTGTCGCCCACGCGGGCCATGGACGCATTGCGCACGTGTTCCTCTTTGCGCCCCAGACTCATGTAGACCACTTGGGATTGGATGGGGTGGGAGGCGGCGTAAGCTTGCCAGTCGCGAATCCATACCGATGGTGAGGCGGCCGCTATGCCCAGGAATGCGCTGGATAGGGTGGAGGCCCACAGTGAGAACAGGCCCGCCAGTGAGTAGCCGCCCAACACGACGGGCATGTTGCCTATGAGGCTTTGCATGTGGGGCAGCAGTTCCTCGGTGATGAAGTGGAGCGTCTCTTCGGCATGCAACCCCACCTCCTCGCGGCGCGAGATGGCGTCGTCGTGCCATGGAGTCAGTTGCAGGTGCCAGTCCTCAATCTTGAAGGCCGCCATGGCAAAGGGCCGCCCTGTGTGTCGGGCAATCAGCGAGACCTCATGGTCGATGGTCGCCATCTCCTTCCGCTCGAGTGGTTGGATGAGGAGAACTTCAGGTTGGCCACAGACATAGAGGTCCACGGGAATGCTGAGGTCGTCGATTCTTGTGGTCTTCATTCCTTGATGACGATATTTCCTTGTGAGAGTTCTTGCTTCCTGGTGCATCCGGCCAGGTGGTCGTTGATGATGCCGATGCTCTGCAGGTGAGAGTAGATAATGGTGGAACCCACATACTGGAAGCCCCGCCGCTTCATGTCTTTGGCCACTTCGTCCGACAGCTCGTTGCGTGTGCACCAGGTCTCTTGGTGGCTCGGATAGATCCAGGTCTGTCCGTCGGTGAAGTGCCAGATGTATTGGTCGAAACTCCCAAACTCCTGGGCCACGCGCAGGAAAGCCTTGGCGTTGTTGACCATGGCCCGCACCTTGCGTGGCGATCGTATCATACCTTCCGTTGCGAGGATGCGGTCGGTGTCCTCATCGGTGAACGCCGCCACCCGCTCCGGGTCAAAGCCTGCGAAGCATTGGCGGAACACCTCGCGGCGCTCGAGCATCATCAGCCACGACAATCCACACGACATCGTTTCCAGCAAGAGCATCTCGAAGTGGCGGCGCTCGTCGTGGACGGGCACGCCCCATTCCTCATCATGATACTTCTCAAGCAACTTGTTGCCGATGGCCCATGGGCAACGCGGCGGATATTGCAGGTGCTTCATCTCGTGCCCGCCCCACGTGTTCCTGTCCACGAGGCGAAAGCCCAGCGACAGGTAGAGCCGTTCGGCCCAGGGATGCGTCAGGTCGACCAGCAGGCCCACGGGTTGCTGCTTGCCGTGGCGTCGTATCAGCTCATACAGCAAGGCTGTGGCGATGCCCTGCTTGCGGTAGTCTGACTTCACGGCGAGCGAGTCGATGTAGTACTCGCTGGCCTGCGTCTCGTCTGCCATGTCGGAGAAGTCGCCGCCCAGTTGTTCCTTGGCAGCTTGCAGGAAGGCCTTGCGCAGCGTGTGCAGTTGACCGCCATCATAGGCTGTGATGATGCCGGCGATGTCGCCCTTGGCTGTTCGGGCCACGAGGGTGTTGCGGTAACTGTATTGGCTGTCGTCGCGTCTCACCAGGCCTGTCATCATCGTGTGGAAGTCTTCCAATGTGTGGTTCGGCCCGGCAAAGTACTGGCAGCAGTCTTCGTCCATGGCCATCATGATCAGCGAGGCGATGCTTGCGGCCTGGTCGGGGGTGGCTTGCTCAATCTTGTATCTCATGGTTTGTCAGGATGTTGTTCTTGTGATTTGCCTTTAATACGAGGCCGTGCAGGGAATGCCCAGTGCGATCACACGGTCGCGTATGCTGTCGAGCTCCTCATGCGAAGCCTTGCTCAGGTCATGGTCGGGCGTCTCGCGGTCGATGGTATAGACCATCACTTCCTGGGGCCCGATGGCCTTCACGGCGGCCAGCCATGGTGTCACAAAGTGGTCGCTGGTGTTGTCGACAGATATCTTCTCGCCTTTCGCGTTGGTCGAGTAGCCCTTCATGAACATGGTCTGGATGATGATGTGGCCCTGGAAGCGCTTCATGTTCTCGATGATCTTCTCCACGTCGTAGCTCGGTTGGGTCGGGCGGTCCACAGCCTGGATGTAGTCGGGATCCACCGTGTCGAGCTTCAGGATGTTGTTGTCCACCTTCATCAGGGCGCGCCTCGTCTCCTCATGACCGATGAAGGTTGAGTTGCTCAGCACGCTGATCTTGGCGCTGGGGCACCACTTGTCGCGCAACTTGATGGTGTCGTCAATGATCTCAGGGAAATGTGGGTTGCTCGTTGGCTCGCCGTTGCCAGCAAACGTCAGCACGTCGGGGTGCTCACCTTCGTTGTGCATCTTGATGAGTTGGCGCTCCAAGGCGTCGGCCACTTCCTCGCGCGAGGGGTGGTGGGTGTGGGTGCGGTGGTCGCTGTTGAAGCCACACTCGCAGTAGATGCAGTCAAACGTGCAAATCTTTCCGTCGGCCGGCATCAGGTTGATGCCTAAGCTCAGCCCCAGACGGCGACTGTGGATGGGACCGTAGATGGGACTCGGATAAATGATCGTGCTCATTGTACTTTCTCCTTTTATAGTAATGGAATGTTCTTCTTGTTCTGATTTCTGATGGTGTCGTCTCCCTGTTTTTGTGGTGGGCGCTCTCGTGCGTTGCAGCGGTTGGCACCATGGCCTTGTGTAGGGCCTTTCCTTTGAGTCTTGCAAAGATACGGATAATTATCAGACAGCAGACGTTAATGCACGTTAAACTCTCGTATTTGTGACATTTTTTTTGTTACTTTGCACGCAAATTTGGGTTATTATAGCCATTTCGAAATGGGACATAAACGTAAAAAGACCAATGGGCGCTCAGGCCGCCTGCAGTCGGTCACGCTCTGTATCAGCACCGCCTTGGTGCTCATCCTGTTAGGATTAGTTGTCTTCTCCACGCTCCTGGGGCGCAACTTGTCGTCGTATGTCAAGGAAAACCTGGTGGTCACCATGATGCTGGAACAGGACATGACCGACACCGAGGCGCAGACGCTGTGCCGTGGCCTTGCCAAGCGCCCTTACATCAAGAGCATCAATTTCATCAGCAAGACGCAGGCCTTGAAGGATGCCACCAAGGAGATGGGCACCGACCCCTCGGAGTTTACCGATGGTGTCAACCCCATGCCGTCGTCTGTCGACCTCACGCTGAAGAGCGAATATGCCAACAACGACTCCCTGAAGTGGATCTCCAAAGAGCTCAAGCAGTACCCCAAGGTGTCGGAGATCAACTATCAGCGAGACCTCGTCGACTCTGTCAACCACAACCTGACGAAGATCGGGTTGGTGTTGCTCGTCCTGGCTGTGCTGCTCACCTTTGTGTCGTTCTCATTGATCAACAACACCGTGCGCTTGGGCATCTATGCCCGCCGCTTCTCCATCCACACCATGAAACTCGTGGGAGCCTCCTGGAGCTTCATCCGTTGGCCGTTCCTCAGAAGGGCCATTCTGACGGGCATGCTCGCCGCGTTCTTGGCCTGCCTGGTGCTTGCCGGTGGCATGTACCTGCTCTATTGCTATGAGCCAGAGGTGCTCACCGTCATCTCGTGGAAGGAGATGACCATCACGGGCGTCACCGTGTTCCTCTTCGGCATCATCATCACCGCCCTGTGCGCTGGCATCTCCGTCAACAAGTTCTTGAAGATGAAGGCTGGAGAGCTCTATAAGATTTAAAAACATTCATCAAATAATCATTCAATCGCAAAGTTGATATTCTGACTATGGATAGAAGAAATTTAGCATTCGACCGTACCAACTTCATTCTGTTGGCCGTCGGTTTTGCCGTGGTGGTCATCGGTTTCATCCTGATGAGTGGTCCTTCGTCGACCGAACAAACATTCAATCCCGACATCTTCAGTGTGCGCCGCATCAAGGTGGCTCCTGTGGTCTGCTTCATCGGCTTCATCTCGATGATCTACGCCATCATCCGCAAGCCGAAAGACAACAGCACTGACGTGACATCCCACAACGAGGCTAAGGAGGACTGATAGCACATGAACGAGTTGCAAGCATTCATCCTGGGCTTGGTCCAGGGACTCACCGAGTATCTTCCTGTCAGCAGCAGCGGTCACCTGTCCATCATGTCTTCCTTCATGAATGTGGACGGTGCCGACAATCTGGCGTTCACCGTTGCCGTGCATGTGGCTACGGTGCTGAGCACACTGGTCATCTTCTGGAAGCAGATCGTCTGGATCTTCCGCGACCTCTTCAAGTTCTCTTGGAACGAGGGCACGCGCTATGCGGCACTCATCGTGGTGTCGATGATCCCTGTAGGCATCGTTGGCGTGTGCTTCAAGGACAAGGTGGAGGAGATCTTCGGGTCGGGCCTGTTCATCGTGGGCCTCATGCTCCTGGTGACGGCAGCACTGCTTACCTTCTCTTACTTCGCCAAACCCCGTCAGAAAGAGAAGATCAGCTTGAAGGACGCCTTTGTCATCGGCTTGGCTCAGGCCATCGCTGTCATGCCTGGTCTCTCACGTTCGGGCAGCACCATCGCCACAGGCTTGCTCCTTGGCGACAAGAAGGAAAAACTGGCACAGTTCTCGTTTCTCATGGTCATCCCGCCCATCTTGGGCGAGGCCTTGCTCGACACCCTCAAGATGGTGAAGGGCGGCGTGGCCACCGTGATGGGCGACATCCCCGTGTCGGCACTGGTCATCGGCTTCGTCACCGCGTTTGTCTTTGGCTGTCTGGCCTGCCGCTGGATGGTCGACATCGTGAAGCGTGGCAAGCTCATCTACTTCGCTGTCTATTGCGCTGTGGTGGGTGTCGTCACCCTTGTGGCCAGCTTTCTTTAATCCTTAGGCCCCACAACGTCAGCCCATGGACTTCATACAAGGTGAGATCTTGGCCATCGACAAGCCCTATCGCATGTCGAGCTTTGGCGCCCTGGCGCACATACGCTACCTGCTGTCCCACTACCTGGGACGCAAGGTGAAGGTGGGCCACGCCGGTACGCTCGACCCCCTGGCCACAGGTGTGCTCATCCTCTGCACAGGGCGCTGCACCAAGCGCATCGAAGAGTTGCAGAGCCACACCAAGGAATACACCGCCACCCTGCAGCTGGGCGCCACCACCGACAGCTACGACCGTGAGCACACGGTGAACCACACCTATCCCTGGCGCCACATCACCAGGGAGCTGGTGCTTCAGACGCTTCCCCAGTTTGTGGGCGACATCGACCAGGTGCCACCCACCTACAGCGCCTGCAAGGTGGAGGGCGCGCGTGCCTACCAGCTCCGCCGCAACGGCGAGGCGGTGGAGCTGAAGCCCAAGCACATCCACATCGATGAGATCGAGCTCACCGATTTCGACGCCGAGCGCCACCAGATCTCCATCCGTGTGGTCTGTGGCAAAGGCACCTACATTCGTGCCTTGGCCCGCGACCTGGGCCGGGCGTTGGGCAGCGGTGCTTACCTCACCGCCCTGCGGCGCACAAGGGTGGGCGACTACGCCATCGCCGATTGCGTCGACTTCGACCACTTCGACGAGTGGCTGGCACAGCAAGACGTGGTCATGCCAACTCCCGAGGAGGGACAGGCCAAGCTGACTGAGACGCAAGGACCCAGTCAGTCCCACACATAAACAAATCAAATAGGAAAAGGCAGCGTGCACAGGCTGCGTCCCTGTGCGTGTCGTTGCCGCAGTTATTGACTTCAAACTTCAAAGAGATATGAAACTGTCACAATTCCGGTTTAAGTTGCCTCAAGAGCAAATAGCCCTTTATCCGCATAGTCTGGTGCGTGAGTTTACCAACGACGACGGCTCCAAGGAGTCGTTCCGCATCACTCGTCGCGATGAGGCCCGCATGATGGTGTTGCACCGCACGACGGGCGAGATCGAGATGTTCAAGAAGGATGCGAAAGGCAATCCCATTGAGGGCCAGTACATCGAGTTCCGCGACATTCTCGATTATTTCGACGAGGGCGACACGTTTGTCATGAACGACACCAAGGTGTTCCCCGCCCGTCTCTATGGCACCAAGGAGAAGACCGATGCCAAGATCGAGGTGTTTGTGCTCCGTGAGCTGAATGAGGAGACTCACCTGTGGGATGTGCTTGTTGAGCCAGCCCGCAAGATCCGCATTGGCAACAAGCTTTTCTTCGATGAGGTGGGCACCATGGTGGCTGAGGTCTATGACAACACCACCAGTCGTGGCCGTTCGCTCCGTTTCCTCTACGACTGTCCGCACGACCAGTTCAAGAAGGATCTGTTCGCTTTGGGCGAGATGCCGCTTCCTGATTACATCCTCAACGGGCGTCCTGAAGACCCCACCATGCACGGCATGCATGTCCACTCACACGCCACGGCCGATGATGTCGACGACTTCCAGTGTGTCTTCGCCAAGAACGAGGGCGCTGTCACCGCTCCGGCCACGGGCCTGCACTTCAGCCGCGAGCTCATGAAACGCATGGAGATCAAGGGCGTCAACGCCGCCTATATCACGCTGCATTGTGGCCTCGGCAACTTCTCGCAGATTGAGGTGGAAGACCTGACCAAGCATAAGATGGACTCCGAGCAGATGCTCGTCACCAAGGAGGCCTGTGAGATCGTGAACAAGACCAAGCAGGCGGGGCACCGCGTCTGCGCCATTGGCACGAGCGTCGTGAAGGCCACGGAGACGGCTGTCGGCACTGATGGCCTGCTCAAGGAGTATGACGGTTGGACCAGCAAGTTCATCTTCCCTCCTTACGATTTCGGACTGGCCAACAGCATGGTGGCCAACTTCTACCATCCTGAGTCAACGCTCATGATGTCTACGGCAGCCTTTGGTGGCTATGATGCCGTGATGGAGTGTTACGAGAAAGCCCTCAAGAACGGGTATAAGTTCGGTTGCTTTGGCGACAGTCTGCTGATTGTCGACTAAGCGAAGGCTTCGCTGTCCTGTATCATCAAACCCTTTGTCATGCTTCATCACGTCTATTTCAGCATAGGATCCAACATTGGCAACCGCAAGCGGCTGGTGCGCGAGGCCATCGCCTTGCTCGATGAGCGGGTGGGCGAGGTGACGCGGCAGTCGTCGTTGGTGGAGACGGAGCCGTGGGGCTTCGTCTCGCCCAACAAGTTCATCAATGCCTGTGTCTGTTGCCTGACGACGCTCTCGCCTCGCCAGTTGCTGGCCATCACCCAGCGCATCGAGCGCGAGTTGGGTCGCACGCAGAAGACGCAGGACGGACAATATCACGACCGGATCATCGACATCGACATCTTGCTCTATGATGACCTCCGCGTCAACGATCCCGACCTGGTCATCCCGCATCCCCACATGGAGGAACGGTCTTTTGTCATGGACCCGCTGAGAGAGATTCTCGACGAGAGCTAAAGGCACATGGCCACAAGCAGTCGTCTCCTTTCGGGCGAATAATGACAGCCCGTCTTGACACGCCGCCAAGATGTTTTGAAAAGACATAAACGCAAAAGAGCCGCATCACCTTTGCAGGTAATGCGGCTCTTTCTATTTCTTCTTGTTAAGCTTGAGGGCTTGCAGCCCTTACGCTTTACTTACGCAGACCGAGGGCCTTCACGATGGCACGGTAGCGGTTGATGTCGCGCTCCTTCAGGTAGGTGAGCAGGCGACGACGCTTACCGACGAGCTGAGTCAGCGAACGTGTGGTGACGAAGTCCTTGTGGTTGGCCTTGACATGCTCTGTCAGGTGCTTGATGCGATAGGTGAACAGGGCAATCTGGCTCTCTGCAGAACCGGTGTCGGTTGTTGACTTGCCATACTGGCCGAAGATCTCTTCTTTCTTCTCTGAGTTAAGATACATTTTGTTTTGTTGATTAATTGATGGTTGCATCATTAACATCTGTTGGTCGCGCAGAGGCCTTAATCAAAACCTTCAGCGGCCGCAAATGCTCCGGTATTTCCGAAAATGCGGTGCAAAGGTACAACTTTTCTCCCAATCACACAAGCCTTTCGATTATTTTTAGTAATTTTGCACACAAAATAAAATCGCTATTTTTTAAGGTAAAGCAATGCAAGACATTCGTAACATCGCAGTTATTGCGCACGTTGACCACGGCAAAACGACCTTGGTCGACAAGATGATGCTCGCTGGCAAACTGTTCCGTGACGGCCAGGACAACAGCGGCGAAGTGCTCGACTCCAATGACCTGGAGCGCGAACGAGGGATAACCATTTTGTCTAAGAACGTTTCGATCAACTGGAAAGGAGTAAAAATCAATATTCTCGACACCCCGGGCCACTCCGACTTCGGTGGCGAGGTAGAGCGTGTGCTCAACATGGCCGATGGCTGCTTGTTGCTCGTCGACGCCTTTGAGGGTCCGATGCCCCAAACGCGCTTCGTGCTTCAGAAAGCCTTGCAGATCGGCCTTAAGCCCATCGTGGTGGTCAACAAGGTCGACAAGCCCAACTGCCGCCCTGAGCAGGTCTACGAGATGGTGTTCGACCTGATGTGCGACCTCAACGCCACAGAGGACCAGCTCGACTTCCCCGTGGTCTATGGCTCGGCTAAGAATGGCTGGATGGGCCCCGACTTCAAGACTCCCACTGACAACATCGACTATCTGCTCGACAAGATCGTGGAGGTCATCCCGGCCCCGAAGCACCTCGATGGCACACCCCAGATGCTCATCACCTCACTCGACTATAGCAACTACACGGGCCGTATCGCCGTGGGCCGCGTGCACCGTGGCACCCTGACCGATGGCATGAACATCGTGATCTGCCACCGCGACGGCACCCAGGAGCGCACCAAGATCAAGGAGCTCCACACCTTTGAGGGCATCGGTCACAAGCGTGTCGACAGCGTGTCGAGCGGTGACATCTGTGCCGTGGTGGGCCTGGAGCACTTCGAGATTGGCGACACCATCGCCGACTTCGAGAACCCGGAGCCCCTGCCTCCCATCGCTGTCGACGAGCCCACGATGAGCATGCTCTTCACCATCAACGACTCACCGTTCTTCGGTCGTGAGGGCAAGTTCTGCACGTCACGCCAGATCAACGACCGTCTGCAGCGCGAGCTCGAGAAGAACATTGCCCTGCGCGTGGAGCCTTTCGAGGACTCTACCGATAAGTGGATTGTCAAGGGACGTGGTGTGCTCCACCTCTCTGTGCTCATCGAGACCATGCGTCGCGAGGGCTATGAGCTCCAGGTGGGCCAGCCCCAGGTGATCTACAAGGAGATCGACGGACAGAAATATGAGCCTGTTGAGGAACTCGACATCAAAGTGCCGCAGGACTACTCGTCGAAGATGGTCGACATGGTGACCCGCCGCAAGGGTGACCTCACGGGCATGGACACTGAGGGCGACCGTGTGAACATCACGTTCGACATTCCGTCGCGTGGCATCATCGGTCTCCGCACCAATGTGCTCACCGCCTCACAGGGCGAGGCCATCATGGCTCACCGCTACAAGGAGTATCAGCCTTTCAAGGGTGAGATCGTTCGCCGCACCAATGGCTCCATGATCTCCATGGACGGCGGCACGGCTTACGCCTACGCCATCGACAAGTTGCAGGATCGTGGCAAGTTCTTCATCGACCCAGGCGAGGAGGTCTATCCTGGCGAGGTGGTTGGCGAACATGTCCACGACAACGACTTGGTCATCAACGTCTGCAAGGCCAAGCAGCTCACCAACGTGCGTGCTTCAGGTTCCGACGAGAAGGCCCACATCGTGCCGAAGACCGTCATGAGCCTTGAGGAGTGTCTTGAGTACATCAAGGGCGACGAGTATGTGGAGGTCACGCCGAAGAGCATCCGCATGCGCAAGATCATCCTCGACCACCTCGAGCGCAAGCGTTCCAACAAGGAGTAATCATTCATTCCGCTATATGCGAAGCATCATGCGGGCAATGGCTTTCGGGCCATTGCCCGCATTCTTGTTAGCCACGGTCGGTTCCCCAAATGCCCCATCGTTTGTCCAAGGCAAACTATTGGTCCTAATCCTTATGGGCACAATATGTTGCGGACGCTTGTTTTTAGCGAAACAAATAGTTGTGCGATTGAAATAATCTTGTTACTTTTGCATGAGGTGGGCGATGTTCGTCTTTGCTCAGGGTGGACGGTTTAGGTCCATGGCTGGGTTCACCTTTTATTAGAATATAGAGAACACAGACGTATGAAAAGTTCAGATAGCGTGATAACCAGCACGCAAAACACACGTGTGAAGAAACTCATCTTGTTGCAGCAGAAGTCGGCGGAGCGCCGCAAGGCGGGCCTGTTTGTGGTGGAGGGACGGCGCGAGTTGCTCCATTGCCTCCATTCGGGCTATGAGATCGACACGCTCTTCTATTGTCCCCAACTCATGTTCGCCTCGGGCGAAGACGCCGAACTGAGACAGGTCATCGCCAGTAACAATGCCCTGGAGGTGACGCCCGAGGTATATGAGCGTATGGCCTATCGCGGTTCCACAGAGGGGGCCATCGCCGAGATGAAGGCCCAGGCACGGACGCTTTCTGACCTTCGCCTGCCCGACAATCCCCTGTTGATAGTGCTCGAGCGCGTGGAGAAACCTGGCAACCTGGGAGCTGTGTTGCGCTCGGCCGACGCGGCGGCTGCCGATGCCGTGATCGTCTGCGATCCGCTCACCGACCTTTACAATCCCAACCTCATCCGTTCGAGCATCGGTGCCATTTTCACCGTGCCCACGGTGGCGTGCTCATCGGCCGAGTGCATCGCCTTTCTGAAGGAGCGTGGCATCCGCATCCTCACTGCCCAACTGCAAGACTCTCACCTTTATTACGATACCGACATGCGCCGTGGCACCGCCCTGGTCATGGGCACCGAGGCCACGGGCCTGACCGAGCCTTGGCGCCAGGCGGCCGATGCCCACATCCGCATTCCCATGAAGGGACAGCTCGACTCGCTCAACGTGTCGGTCAGTGCGGCTATTCTGCTCTTTGAGGCTGTGCGCCAACGGGAGGGATGAGCTCTTCCACGCGCCCCATTTCAGGGAAGCGTGCCTGCAAGGCGCGCGCCTTTTCCCATGTCTTTTGCATGAACCGGGCATATTCCTCCGATTCGGGATGGAAAGGCCTGTGCCCCAACGCCTCGCGTATCGGACGCCAGGCTTCGAGAAACGCTTGTGTTTGGCGGGAGAAATAAGTGTCGCCAAACCGTTCGAAGATATAGTCGATGGCCTGTGGGGTGGGGTGGAGCATGTCCTCACAGTAGAAACGATAGTCGCGCAGTTCGTCGAGCACAATCTCATAGGAGGGGAAATAATCGACGGTCCTGTCCGCCGCTTCTTGCTTCACCTGTTCGATGGCCAGCAACAAGGTGGCCTTCGACAGTTGTGAGCCATGGTATCCATACTTGCGATACCGGATGGGCGACACGGTGAAGACAAACCGCACCTGTGGATAGCGCTGGTGCACCAGGTCAACGGCTCGGCGCAGGTAGCCGGCACATTGCGCCACGCTGAGCACCTGTTCGTCGAAGAGCCGTTGTGGCCGCTTCTGGCAGTTGTCCACGATCTCGCCCGTCTCCTTGAGCACATACACGTGATTGGTGCCCAAGGTGAAGACACAGGTGCCCGGCTCGTCGGCCACAAAGGGCATCCCCCCGTCGTCCATCAGTCGTTGCACGGTGTGGACGATGCTGGCCGGGTTGTACATCACCCCATAGGGATTGACCACCGTGCGAAACCGTTCGTGGCTGAAGCGTTGCCCCATGTTGTTGGCAAAGCATGAGCCCACGAAGAGCATGCGCTCGCAAGGCTCTATCTTCCAGGTCGATGGTGCGATGTCGATGGGAGTTCTGAAATCCATGATCTTGTTTTAACTACGTGAAACCTGCATGCCGTGGTGGCTGAGCGTCATGTCCACAAAGCGGGCGCCCGCGTTGGTGGCGTGGCTGTTGAGCGTGGCCTTGATGCGCGCCGCCGCCTCTGGGTCCTTGGCCACCATGTAGAGGTAGCCGCCCCCGCCGGCCCCCGGCAACTTATAGCCCAGGCAGAGGTCGTCCACCAGGTCGGTGATGCGCCGGCATGCCTCAGGGTTGGTGCCGCTGTCGAGCGCCTGGTTCTGTTGCCAGGTCTTGCGCACCAGGTGACCCATGGCCACAAAGTCCTCGCGCTGTATGGCCTCATACATCGCCAGGGTGTGGGCCTTCATGTCGCGCAGCAGCGACAGTTGCTCGTGTTGGTTGAGGAACATCCGCTTCACGATCTCGGCCAGGATGTCCTTGGCCGTACGGCGGATGCCCGTGTAATAGAGCAGGTGGCAGGCTTGGTATTCGGGTTGCGTGAAGATGCCGTTGGGCAACCAGCGCACGACGGGTTGCTGGTCGAAGCCCGGCTGGGTCTGTAGCAGTTTCACACCGTGTAGCAGTCCGCCAAACTGGTCTTGCCAGCCACCGCCTGTGGTGAGGAGCTGCTCGAGCACCAGGGTGCGGCGCCCGATCTCGCCCTTGTCCCATCCCAGTCCGCAAAACTCGCTGAGCGCACCCAGCACGGTGGCGGCCAGCACGCTGCTCGTGCCGAGGCCCGAACCTGCCGGGATGGCCGAGAGCAAGGTCACCTCGATGCCACAGCCGAAGTGGCGCAACTGGTCCTCGAGGGTCTTGTAGGGCTCCCTGCCAAACTGGGGCAGGAAACCGCATAGCGCCAACGCCGCCTTGGGGATGGAGAACGGACTGCCCACCTGGTTGAAGGCGCCCAGTTGCTCATAGCTTGTCACCACCTCCGCGGCACCGAGGTCGATGCTCCGCAGCACCACGTGTGGCTCCTTGCAGGGCTTCACATAGGCCTGAATGGGTTGTTGGCCATTGAGCTCGATGGCGAGGTTGATGACGTTGCCGCCCTCCATGAGGCAGTAGGGTGGTGTGTCGGTCCAGCCACCGGCTATGTCAATGCGCACCGGCGAGCGTCCCCACACGATCTGGTCGTCGTAGACCGTCTTGCGTGGTGCCACGCGGTCGCTTGCCACAGACAGCGTGAGTCCCTCGCGCAGCAGGCCGAACGCCTGGTCCTCCAGGGCGGTCTTCCGTTCGCCCGTGGCGATCTCCGAGCGAAACATGGCGTCGCTCATGCGCTTCGTGAGCGGTTCGCTGTCGTCCAGGGGTTGTGGCACGGGCAGGTGGTGCTGGCGGAAGGCGTGGGCGGCGTCGTCGAGGTCGAGCTGGTAGAACACGCTGTGCGCATGATTCTTGGCCAGTGCCTGCCAGTTCTTGGCGCGGTATTGCTGTCGCTGTGCCGTCAGGCGGAAGAGGTTGGCCTGTGTCGAGATCTGTTCCGCTGAGAGCCGTTGGCCCCCCGCTGCTGAGGCGTCACCCCGCATGAAGGCGTCGAGCGCGTCGCCATCGGGCAGGAGCGGGAAGCGTGGCGTGGTCTGCTCGTCGCCTGCAAACTTGTCGAAGAAGCCGTAGCGGCGCACGCACCATGCCGTTTGGCCGATGGGCACAAAGTCGATGCATTCGCCAGGCGCCAGCGCCACCGTCCAGTCGTTCTCGGGTGCTCCCGTCACGATGTTGTTGTGGCTCAGGGTCCAGTGGGATCCCAGGTGGCTGTTTTCCACCCACACGTTCTCATTGCTGTCGTTGAAGGCGGTCAGCGTGACAGCGTTCTGAACGAAGATGCTGGGACAGGGCTTCATGGAGTGATGGAGGATGTGGCGCTGGTCGTTGACCAGGTTTTGTATGGCGACAGTGGAGGAGAGCAGTTCGGGTGAGGTGCCGAAGTGATAAAACTCGCCACCCGGCAGGGGCAGAATGGCCACCTTCAGTTGGGCCAGTTCGGCGTCGTGCAGGGTGGGGTGGGTGCCCAGGCAACAGCCGAAGGTGCCGTAGAGGTCATACTCCGTCAGTTGGCCGTCGCGCAGCGACCGTCGCGTCAGCACGTCGATGGCCTTGTCCGACAGGAGCCACACGCCGATGTCGGTCAGGTAGAAATGGTCCTTCTGCAGGCGGTTGAGCGTGTCGACTGATGGCTTTTGCAACATGCACTGTAGCGTGCCAGGCTCTTTTCTCGAACTGACAAACACGCCGTGGTCCTTGGCTATCTCCGGGCCGAGCCACAGTCCGTAGCACACCACGTCGGCCTCGGGGATGGGTTGCAGGGGCTCCGTGGAACGGATGTAGACGTCGCCACTCACGATCATCGTGTGCAGGCGCTTGGGAGCGCAGGCCATGATGCGCTCATAGAGTGGCAGTTGCAGTTGCAGCAGGTTTTGTGAGAGTCGTTGTCCGCGCTCCCAGCGAAACACGGGGATGGGCGTCAGGATCTTGCCCGACGGCGCATAGGCTGGCAGCCGACGGCTCTGTCCGCCGGCATGAAGCAACAAGAGCGGCTCGTCGGCCTTCCGGCCATGAGCCTTCCAATACTCCATGAGCAGGTTGACCGATCCACCACCCGAGCCCAACTTGTGACCGACGGGGTCGTTGGTGCAAAACCATTCGTCTTTCGAGTAGCCTGTGATATCGTGAAAACAACCCACCAGGTTGGGTGGGAGCGACAAGAGTTTCTTCATTTTGGTGTGTCTTTAGGGCGAGTCTGCCAGTTAATTCTTATTGCAAAAGTACAGGTTTTATTTGGTTATCAAGGCATTTTGTGTTACTTTTGCTAAAAATACTTTATCCCATGAGTCGTAACCAAGACGGATTGTTCCGAAAGGACGGAAAGAGCTTTCTTCTGCCCCTCGCCATGATTACCATCTGCTTTGCCATGTGGGGATTTGCCAATGACGTGACAAACCCGATGGTGAAGTCGTTTGGTCTCATCTTCCAGATCAGCAAGTTTGAAAGCAGCTTTGTGCAAGTGGCTTTCTATTTGGGCTATTTCTGCATGGCCCTTCCTGCCGCGCTGTTCATCCAGCGCTATTCCTTCAAGGCCGGTGTGGTGACCGGCCTGGCGCTCTATGCGCTGGGTGCGCTGGCCTTTGTGCCCGCCAAGGCCACCGGGTCGTTTGTGGCGTTCCTGCCCGCTTACTTCGTAATGACGTGCGGCTTGTCGTTTCTTGAGACCAGTTGCAACCCTTATGTCTATGCCATGGGCTCCGAGGCGACGGGCACCCGACGGCTCAACTTCGCCCAGGCGTTCAACCCCGTGGGTGCGCTCTCGGGCGCTTTCATTGCCCTGACGTATGTGTCGGGCAGTCTCGACACCACCGATGGCGCGACGCGAGCCCAGCTCCTGTTGACCGACCCGTTGCGCTTTGATGCCATCAAGGCCCACGACCTCGACATCCTGGTGCGTCCTTATCTCTATATCGGCACCATCATCCTGGTGTTGCTCGTGGCCATCGTGCTGACGCGCATGCCCAAGGCAGCCGACGAGGGCGAGCAGAAAGGCATGTGGAAGGCCTTTGGCCAACTGCTCCGCATGAAGACCTACAGGCAGGGCGTGATGGCTCAGTTCTTCTATGTGGGCGCCCAGACGGTGTGTTGGGCTTACATCATGTATTACGGCCATCATGTGTTCTCCGACATGGAGGGCATGACCGAGGCGACGGCCCAGCAGGTCACCACCTATTATTACTTAGGCGCCTTGGCGCTTTTTGCTGTCGGACGGTTTGTGTGTACTTACTTCTTGAAGTATGTCGAGGCCGGCCGCTTGTTGGCGTTGCTGGCCCTGGCGGCCATCGTCTGCCTGATGGGTGTCATCTTTGTCGACGGCCGTGTGGGCCTGTGGTGCCTCGTGGCCGTGTCGGGCTGCATGAGCCTGATGTTCCCCACCATCTACGGCATCGCCCTGACGGGTGTCCACGACAATGTGAAGTTTGCCGGCGCTGGCTTGGTGATGAGCATCCTGGGTGGCAGTGTCATCCCGCCCATCCAGGCCGCCATCATGGACTGCCAGACGACGGTGTTCGGCTTGTCGAGCGTCAACTATTCGTTTGTCATCCCATTGCTGTGCTTTGCGGTCATCCTGTGGTATGGATGGAAGCATTGAGCACGCGTCTTTCCTTCTCTTATTTTCCTGATGTCTCGGCGCCGCATGGGCCGAGCGAGCCGACGGCAGCGCCACTGACGGACAGTGTGGCGCTGCTGCTTCCGTTGTAGAAGGTGACCTGCGTGTCGTGGCCGTTGAGCTTCAGGTTGGGGTTCCAGTAGAGCGTGCGGCGGTAGTCCTTGTGACTGGGCAGAGGCTTGTGGCTATAGTCGGGATGGTAGAAGTCGTCGGGCATGTTGAAGCCGTGCAGGATGATGCGCCTGTCGCGCATGGTGTATCGCGTGGCGTCTTGGGGCATGGTGTCGAAGTCCACCACCACGTCGGCACTCTGGCTGCCCATCTCCGGGTGGTCGTCGCGGCGCAGGCTGAAGTCGGTGTAGAACTTTGCCGTCTGCAGGCGTTTGAGTTTTGCGTCCTTGTAGATGGCCCAGTTGCTCCGCGTGGTGGGCGTGGCCCGTGCGGCGGCCTCGTCGGGCGCATAGGTGCGATAGAAGAGATAACGGTCGAAGCGCGCGTCGACCAGGAACATGCGGTCGGCATTGTAGTTGCCCATGAGCATCATGCTCATCTGCAACGGCAGTCGGCGGAAGTTGACCTTGCCGTATGACAGTCCGTAGTCTGTCAGCATGTTGTAGAGTTCGATGGCGTCGTATTGGCAAGCGGGTTTGTTCCAGTTGATGGCGTGCTTGCTCTTGCGGCGGCGTGCCTTGACGCTCACCTCCGCCAGGTCGGTGCCGTCGTCGGCCAGCGAGTCGCTGTCCTCCTCGAGTGTGGCGTCGCTGGCTCCTGGCTGGTGGGTCTGGTAGAACGAGTATTTGGAGGCGAAGACAGGATAGAAAAGGTCGCGCTTGACATAGTAGTCGGGCCATGCGTCTTCGTCAAACAAGTCATAATCATCTTTCTTTTTATTCTTTTTCTTTTTGTCATGGTTGTCGCCATAGGCGCCCATCATGAGTGTGGCGTCGCCGTAGAACGGTTCGACGCTGAAGGCGAAGTGGCCGCCGTGGTCAGTCTGTTGCTCGATCTGCCACACGTCGGTGCCCAGCACCAGTTCGCCCTTGATGGTCACCTCCTTGCGCAGGCCACCATGGTTGACGCCCTGTTCCGGGTCCGTTTGGTTGGAGGCTTGTGGCTCTTGGTCGTTGTTTCCGAATGTCTCGGTGTTGGAGATCACGTCGGCCCGTTGTGTCGCGAGATCATTGCGCTCGCTTTCGGGTTTCTCTTGGTTGGCCAGGTACCCCATGCCCTCACCATTCGAGATTTGCTTGGAGTATTCGCCGAACTCCCCCTGTTCGCCGCTGGCCAGGATGGCGTCGACGGTCCATCCGAAGATGCCCATCTTCCACCAGGGCGTCTCCTCGGGCTCGATGGGGTTGAAATGCACGGAAGGATAGACGCTGCCCTCCACGGTCATGGCCGTCTCTGGCTTGTAGCGCAGGGGCTTGGCGGCCAAGAGGTCCTTGATGTCGTAGCGTCTCCAGCCTTGCACCAGGAGCAGCAGGTCGAGGCGAGCCCGGTGTAGGCTGTCGTCGGCCTCGAAATAGTAGTCGGGGTTGGCCACAAATCCCTTGAGGTCGCTCGAGAGCAAGAGGTCGGTCAGGATGTTGCCCGTGTCGTAGGTGCGACTGTCCTCGCTGTTGTCACGCACGGCCAGGCTCATGGTCTTCACGTCTTCGGGAGCTTGAATCTTCAGGTTGACCGCTTCGTAGGGGGCATAATCCTTTTTGAGGCCGTCGATGCGGATCTGCCGTGTGGCGGCGTCATGATGGTTGACGAAGAACAGGCGGTCGGCCAGCACCTGGCCCTGCGGGTCCATCACCACGAGGTCGCACACGCCTGTCGGCAACTGTGCGAGTGGGATGTTCCATGTGGCTGTGCCGGTCGCCTCGAGCTCCAAACGACGATAATCTTTCAGTTCGCCACGACAGAGCACGGCGGCCGATAGGGCTGAGACGTTGAGCCCGACGGCCTGCACCTGTGCGCGGTCTCGCGTGAGCGAAAGGGCCACGCCTTTGCTTTCGGCCTTGGGCAGGGCGAAGGTGTAGTTCTTCCCCTTGTAGGCGAACACGGCCTTCTCTGTGGGATCGTCGCCACTGAGGGTGAACACGCCGCGGCCCATATAGTCGGCCGCGATGGTCTGCCCGCCGACAGAGCCCCTCACGTTCACCGCTTCTCCCAGTTCGTTGGTCGCTTCGAATGCGATGCGCTGGGTGGTGCCGGCCATGCGGTTGCCGCCTTCGGTGAAGAAAGCTACGTTCAGTCGGGGCTTGGCCACCGGCAAGGCGCGCTGGCGCGGACGGGGACGGATGTCCTTCAGACTGTAGTCGCCCGCCTGATAAGGCTTCTCATAGACGGGGATGACACGCGAGTAGACGCTGCCATACTCGCGGAAGAAGTCCTTGGCCATCTGCCGGTTGTAGAACTCCTCGCGATAGATGCGGTTGTAGGGATGCTCCGTCACGTTGAAGTTGAGCATCCACCGTGTGTAGGCGCGCAGCTCATAATAACCCGAATAGAGCGAGTCGGAGAGCACAAAGTCGCCTTGGCCGTAGCCGTCGGGCGACACGATAAGTTGCTGGCGCTCCACCACGAAGCCGTCGGGCGACACCAACTCCACGTAGACGATGCGGCTCATGTCGGTGGGCGTGAGGTCGTTGGCCTTCACCACATACGACTTATACCAGAGCGTGTCGCCCAGGAAGTAACAGTTGTTGTCGAGGTGCAGATACACCTTCTCCTGTATGGGGGCGCCGGCCAAGTGCGCCTTGAGGCTGTCGTCTTGTGCCCGCAAGGATGCCGTGGCGCACAAGAGGCATGACAGACAGATAATTCTCAATAGGTTGCTCATGATAACAAGTTTGCTGATGGTATAGTGCATGTCGTGGCAGATGCCGAAAGCCGAGATGAGGAACGATCCTAATGCTTGAAGTTGCCGAAACAGCCCTCGCGCTCAAACTTCTTGATGATGGCCTCTTCGGTGGAGGTGGTCTTCACGATTTGGTAGTTCTCCCGGAAGGCTTCGTCGTTGCCCCGTGAGCTTAAGGCATTGTAGATGTCCTCCTTGTCTGTGGAGGTGCCTTCGCCGATGTCATAATCGCCGATGTTGAACATGGTACTCCAATAGACGCTATTGTATTCATCCTTGCCGCGGTCGACGACCATGCGTGTGCCGATGGAGGCCACCTCGTCGAATCCCCGGTCATGCTTGTAGGTCATCTGTATCTCGATGTCGCGCAGGCCATAGCCCATGATGCTATTGGGCCCCGACGTGCGATAAAGAATTCTCACGGGTTCATTGTGCACCTTCCCGCGAAAGGAGAGCAATCGTAGCTTGTCCATGTCAAACATCAATCTGCCCGTCATGAGATGAGAGGAATTCTTCACTTTCTCACCAAACTGCACCACGATGATTTTTCTGTCATCGTCGCCATGCAGGATGGCGTAAGACAGGTTGTAGAGGTCGTCATAGTAGTGGCTCACCCACTTATAGGGCAGCGGCGTGTAGAGCTCTTTCCATATCCCCGGATTGGGGAGCATCGGCGCGAGGTATGAGGTCATGTAATAGTTGCGAAACTTATAGAAAGGCTTCAGCGTGTCGCCACTCTCGATGTTGCCATAGCGCCCTGTGGTGAGCATGAAGTTGCGCAGGGCGATGTCTGACTGGCTACGGAAGAACGCCTCGATGAGTTCGTTGTAGGCGGTGTCGTTTGACGATACCTGGCGGTAGAAGTAATTGGACTGCTCGAAGCGATACTGTGCATACTCCATTTTTAGTTTCCTCACCAGTTTCTTGAGCAAACTGACCACGTCGATGGGCGTGACGGTCACCTCTTGCAACATTTGGGTATAGGGTTTCAACTCCACTTTGCTTCCCAGGTCGCTTGCCTTCACGCTCTTGGCGTTGTAGCCAACGTAGGAGATGCGAAGCATGTCGTCAGGATTTGCCAGGATGGAGAAGTCGCCCTCCTGGTTGGTGATGGTGGAGTGGGCGGCACTGATGTAGACGCTTGCCATGGGCAGCGCGTCGCCCGTGCTTGCGTCCACCACGCGGGCGGTGTAGGTGTGTTGGGCGCTGAGCGGCCTGACGGCAAACAGCAATAGGATGATGAGAAAGAGATATTTCTTCATGGCGTTCCTTTTAGGGGTAATTCTTATTTGGAGACGACGGCGCGTCCGTCGGGCGTGATGCCCTCAGCCGAATAGTACATCTCGCGGCAGGTGCTGTTGACCAACACCTCGAACGACACCTTGCCGTCAGCATCCGTCGTCAGGTTGGGCTCCCAGAAGAGCGTGCGGCGGAAGTCTTGGTCGGGGATGATCCCGGCCAGTTCGGTGTCCTCATAGGTCTCGGGATTGACAAGACCGCGAAACCAGGTGGTGCGCAGGCCCTTTGTCTTTTTGTTGTAGTATTGGCCCTGTGAATTGCGGTAGACGAAAATCTTGACGGCATTGGTGCCAGCCGCCTCCGCATACTGGTCGTTGATGTTCGAGCTCGTTGTCTTGATGAGCACCTTGCTGACCTCATCCATGTAGAAGGGGAAGGCATAAGACACCATCCCCCCGTAGGTGTTGCTTTCCAGTTCGTCGGCGTTGTCGGGCTTCTTGATCCTTTTCGTCACGCCTGTGGCGCAGGCGAAGTGATTGTTGACAAACCACATGATGGGGCGGCGACCATAGCTCAGCCCGTTGTCGTAGTAGTTGTTGATGGCGTTGGTGTAAGGCACGTAGCCCGACACGTTGTCGCTGCCGATGATCAGTGGGTTCTTGCCCTTCAGGTATTCGATCAGCGTGGGCATGGCCTGGCCCTTGTCGAGCATCTCGTCCACCTCATCGCCCGGTCGGTAGACGAGGTCGGCGGTCCGCAGGTTGCCCTCATAGTTCTCCCAAAAGTATTTGCCCTGCCGGCGCTTGGCCGTCACGGTCACCTGCTGCAGCACACGCACGCCGTCGGTGCTCAGCGTGAGGTCGCCACGGTCGATGGCGGTTTGCAGGTTGATGGGTGGCACGGGCAATTGCAAGGGCTGCAACTCTTGCGGGTCGTAGGCGCGTAGCATGGGCGAGAAGTTGCGGTTGATGCCCATATAGTAGTTTAGGAACTTGTCTTCTTTGCTCGTCTTCACATACATGGTCCAGCCATTGCCCCAGCAGTCGGGCACGGTGAAGCGGTAGCGCCCCCGGCTGTCGGTCTTGGCGTGTCCCACAAGCGCATCGCCTTCATAGCTGTTGAGCACCAGTGTGAGGTCTATGCCCTCCACAGGCTGTTTCTTCTTGGTGGGATAGATCTGTCCGTTGAGGATCATCTGCCTTTCGATGGGATAGTCGAAGGCGAAGTTTTTCTTGCCCTCCATCATCCGGAAGTCGTAGCGGCGCCAGCCCTGCACGAGCATCAGTAGGTCGGCGGCTTGGCGGTGGTCGGCGTCGTCGCTCTCAAGGTAGTAGGCCGCATGGCGTATGTAGCCCTTCAGGTCGCTGCTGAGCAGAAGCCATGAGGCGGCGTTCTGGTCCCAGCCGCTGATCTGGTTGCCGGCATCTCTCACGGCGAGCGAGAAGGTGGTGTTGGGCAATGTCTGGGCCGAGAGCTTGACGATGCGTCCTTCCACGCTGTCCACCGAGAGGGTGATGGGAGCCATCTTGTTGCGGGGATAGACAAACAGCATGCGGGTGGCGAGGATCTGTCCGTGCTCGTCGATGACGGTCAGTTGCGACACGCCTTCCTTCATCTCTCGGCGTGACAACGAGAGACTGACGGGCTTGTCGCCCAGCGTGTGCTCCTCGCAGAGGTAAATCTTGCCGTTGTTCATCAGCGTCACACCCACGGTCTGCCCCTGCCAGTCGGCTGTGGCCGACAGCTGCACGGGTATGTTGTCTTTCTTTTGTGTCATGTCCACGCTGAGCGCCACGCCCGATGCTTCGGCAGCTGGAAGTGGGATGGTGGCGCTGTGTCCATCCTCGCACACCACCGAGAGGGTGCAGGGCGTGTCACCAGGTGTGACGAAGACTACGCCTCGCCCGTCGCCGTTGGTCTGTGTGCGCATCAGCGTCTGGTCGCCCTGCTTCAGTGTGCAGGCGGCTTTCAGCCGTTGCCCTTGTCGGTCGAGCAGCTCGAAGGCCAGCCGGCTCTTGAAACCCTTGATGAGGTGGCCGCCCTCAGGATAAAACTTGGCGTTGATGTTCTTTTCCAGTCCTTCGGGCTTCTCGCGATTCGTGGGCACGTCGGTCGCCTTGGGCGTCCAAAGCCTGGGACTGCTGTAGTCGCCCTCGGCTTTTGGTTTCTCGAAGATGGGGATGATACGGGAAAAGATGGCGTCCTTGCCCCAGTTGAGCATGTAGCGGGTGTAGGCGCGGATCTCAAAGAACCCTCCGCGCAGGATGTCGTCGAGCTTGATCTGTCCGATGCCCACGCCGTGGTTCATCTTCACCTTGATCTGCTTTTCCATCTCGCCAGTGCTGTTGTAGAGTTCCACATAGGCTATGTTGCTGCGGCCACCCAGCGAGTCGTTGCTGCTGCAAACCTGGTAGACCTTGAACCAAATGGTCTCGTCTAAGAAATAGCCCGTGTTGTCGAGATGAAGGTATAGCTTTTCTTGCGGAAACACATGGTTGAACTTCCCCACAATCTTCGTGAAGTAACCGATGCTGTCGTTTCCTGCGGCATGGAGCGAAAGCGATGAGGCAATGAAAAATAATATGGCGGTTAGGCTCCTGAGCCAATAGGTGTTGTGCTGTTTCATGGTCGTTCAGATTGAGTGATAGGGGCGTTTCGTTTATAGAGGAGGCCTGCTCCTAATAGCCAATCGCAAAACTAAAAAAAAACTATGGAAAACGCCAAACTTTTTCTTGCTTTTTTTATTTCTTTTTTACTTACTTGTTTTTTTGTCTCAAAGGTGTCTCAAAGGTGGGCTTATCAGAGGCTTTGCGCCGGTAGCGATAGCCTTGTCGGGCGGTTGCAGTGGGTGACGTGTCCCACGTCACAATAAAGGAAAGGCCTTGACAGGCCTTTGTGACGTGGGACACGTCACCCACTAACAGATGCTGTTTCAGACGTGCAGTTTTTTGTCGTCGTAGCGACGCAAGTGATATCTTTCAGAATTATTCGGACAAAAAGTCTCTCCAGAATCGCTTGAAATCAATCAAGCCTACTTTTGCTTGCAAATACGCGATTCTGAGAGGGTTTTGCGCAAACGGCTGATATTCAGAGCGATAAGAGAAAATAAGCCCTTTGGAAAACTTTGCGCATGCTCAGGGTTTTGCGATAGATATCTTATCGAGTCTCCGTTAGGCATCTATCGAGTCTCGATAGATATCTTATCGAGTCTCGATTCGATATCTATCGCAACTCGATTAGGCCTCTTTCGCCGAACAATTTCATACAAATTAACCGACATTAAGACTTTTAACGAAATTTAATCGGACAAAAACCTTGAATTTTTCTCTAGAAGGTGCAGTCGCCAGGTGCCTGTTTTTTCAGAATTTTCAAGACAAAGCTTAGGGAGGGGGACAAAAACCAGGTTAAACCCCTGTTGGTTTTCTGAGCCTTCGGCTTGTTGTCTTGTTAGGGCGGAGCCTTACGTGAGCGAGCTCACGACGGCTCCGCCCTAACAAGGCAACAGTGGCGCTCGGGCGCCACTCAGAAAGCCAACAGGCGATAAACCGATTTAAACCGCTCATTAAGCCCATCACTCCATCACCCATTCCAACGTGTTCATCTCGTCCCTCACTGAGAAGTTAAGCCCGGCTTTTACCACATGCTTGCCCTTCAAGGCATAGGCCTCGGTGTAGTGGCGAGCGTTTATCTGGGCGAGAGCATCCTCAGCGGACTTGTTGAACTTCATCTCAAGAATGTAAATGTGCTTTTGAGTCTCTATGACGGCGTCAACCCTGCCCTTTGGTGTATGAGCCTCGACTTGGATGTTGTAACTCGTCAAGAGGGCGATGATGATATAAAACAACTGTTGGAAGTGTCCCTCGTAGTTGGTGTTGTCGCAGTAAGGCACGGTGTTGAGGAAGTCGCGCAGCAACTCCAAGGCTTTTTCTAAATCGCCATCCTTCAGCAGCACCGATAGGTCGGCTATCAGCACACGGCCGTCGTCTGTCGCTGTGTCGAGATAGCCGGGCAGCAAGCTGTCGTAAAGCCCCACCTCAATCTCCTTGTTGGGGAATCCAAGCGTGTAGACATCCGTTTCCTCGTCGTAGTCTTTTATCGTCACGTAACCACTCTGGTAGAGCAGCGGGGTGAGTGTGGTCATCGTTTCTGTAGCAGCATCGAAAGACGAGGCCTTGGCCCTTACGGGAGACAGCCCTGAAGGCAGGACCTTGAACTTGCGCATCATGTTGATGAGATAGGTGGGGGTGCCAGAGCCGAACCAGTAATAGTGAAACCTTCCCTCTGCCATGCAGTTCAGCAAGCTGTAAGGATTGTAAACGTCGGGTGAGGGCCACGTGAAATGGTAGCCGTCATAATTTTCTTTCAACTTGTCAGTCACTTGCTCGCATGTCATCCCGCGCTTTTCGGCAAGCAGACGGATGTCGTTGCCCATCTGGCTTAACAGTTCGTCTTTCGTTATGCCGCAAATGCCAGCGTAGGCGGGGCTCATGCTGATGTTTGCCACGTTGTTGAGTTCGCTGAAAATGCTCAATTGTGAGAATTTGGTTATCCCCGTGAGGAAAACGAAGCGGAGCATCTGCTCGCAGCCCTTCAGCGGACTATAGAAATTGCGCATGACATTCCGAAGGGCATTCAGACTTACAGATTCATGCACCACATCAAGCAAGGGAGCGTCATATTCATCTATCAGCGTCACCACCTGTTTCCCCGTCTTTGCATAAACAGCCTGGATGAGGTTGGCGAAACGCAGGTTGGGATCCTCAGAAGCATACACTACGCCATACTCTTTTTCCATATTTTCCAATAGGAAAAGCAGGTATCGTTTCAGTTGCTCCACATCCATATGCTTGCCCAGGCTCATGTCGAAATGCAGCACGGGATATTCAGTCCAATCCTTCTCCAGCTGTTCGATGGCAAGGCCCTCAAACAGATCCCTTCTTCCCTCGAAATAACTCTTCAGGGTGGAGACGAGTAGCGACTTGCCAAAACGGCGCGGACGACTCAGAAAGAAATACTTTCCATCGGTGTGAGTCATCTGGTAAACATATGCCGTCTTGTCAATATAGAGATAGTCGTTCTTGCGAATCTCCTCAAAGGTCTGTATTCCTATCGGATAGAGTTTTCTTGCCATAATCACTATTCTATAAGAGTGCGTAAAGCATCTTGATGTCTGTTTTTGCAAATTTACAAAAACCCATGGGATATTTGGCGGTTTTTGGAAGAAATGTGTAGATGAGCGATGCAAAATGATATTTTCCTTGAGGAAAAGCACACCAATCAAAAAAATATCACTATCTTTGAAAACAAAATAGGTACGTAAAGCGAAAATTATGGCAGCAAGACGATATCCTTTGGGAATACAGACATTCGCAGAGATAGCAAAGGGCAATTATTATTATGCCGATAAGACGGATGTGGTCTATCGGCTGGCTCACTATGCCAAGTTCCACTTTTTAAGTCGTCCGCGACGGTTTGGCAAGAGCCTTCTCGTCTCAACCCTTCAGGCCTACTTCGAGGGAAGGAAGGAATTGTTCAAGGGATTAGCCATCGAACAGTTGGAACAAGAATGGGCCGTCTACCCTGTGGTTCATTTGGACTTGAGCACAGGAAAGTACTATTCGCTCGACAACCTGCATGCTGTGCTCAATGCCGTCTTGCTTCACGAAGAGGAAACCTATGGCTTAAAGGCAGAAGACCCGAAGGCGTACAGCATACGCCTAACGAATATCATCGAGGCTGCAAAGGCGAAGACAGGCAAGCAGGTGGTGGTGCTCATTGATGAGTACGACGCCCCGATGCACGACTCCATGGGGAATGAAACCTTGCAGGAGGATATACGCAATAGGATGCGCGACCTTTTCAGCCCACTCAAAAAGCTGGAGAAAGACCTCCGTTTTGTGCTCATCACCGGCATCTCCAAGTTTAGCCAACTCAGCATTTTCAGCGAACTGAACAACTTGAAGAACATCAGCATGAAGGATGAGTTTAGCGACATTTGCGGCATCACGCAGGAACAACTGGTCACTTCTTTTAAAGAGGGAATAGAGGCTATGGCTGAACATAATGGGCTGACCGTGGAGAAGACCATCGAAAACTTGAAGGATCATTACGATGGTTATCATTTCACGCCCAACAGTCCAGACATCTTCAATCCTTATAGCATCATCAATGCCTTGGATGACCAAGACTTTAATAGTTATTGGTTCACGTCAGGCACGCCTACTTTCCTGATTGAGCTGTTGCAGAAAGACGGGATAGACCTGCTGCGCCTGAATAACCTTTGGGTGAAAGACAGTCGGTTTGATGCACCCACAGAAAAGATCACCGACCCGATCCCTGTGCTTTACCAGAGTGGTTATCTCACCATCAAGGAGTATGACAAGCGCCGACGCCTCTATCATCTCGGCTTTCCCAATGAGGAAGTAAGGCAGGGCTTTTCAGAAAGTCTTGTGAAACACTATGCGGGAAATAACCTGAGCGACTTTGAGACCACAATGAATGAATAGGGAATAACAAACCGCCCGGTCGTCATCCCTTGGCCAGCATTTGCGTGTTGGTCATGTGGCTGACAGCCGGGCGGTAGTGTGTGGCAACGCGTTACAGGGCCGCTTGCAGTTGGCGGAGCGCCTGTTCCAGGATGGCTCTTGGCGTGCCCACGTTCATGCGCATGAAGCCTTGGCCACCCTGCCCGAACATCTCACCGTCGTTGAGGGCGAGGTGTGCCTTGTTGACAAAGAGGTCGATGAGCTGTTCGTGGCTGAAGCCCAGCTGTCGGCAGTCGAGCCACACGAGGAAGGAGGCCTGCGGGCGCAGGGGCTTGATCGCGGGCATGTTGGCCTTGCAGAACGCTTCCACAAACAGGATGTTCTCTTCCACGTAGTGGAGCATGGCCTTGCGCCACGCCTCGCCCTCCTTGAAGGCAGCGATGGTGGCGATGGGCGAGAAGAGGGGCGCCTCGTTGAGCTCATTGGCGGCGAGCCAGGAGTAGAACTTTTGGCGGATGTCGTCATTGGGCACGATGGCATAGGAACTCACGATGCCGGCGATGTTGAAGGTCTTCGATGGTGCGCCGAACGTGATGCTGCACTGTGCCGCCTTCTCCGAGGCCATGGCGAAGGGCACGTGCTTGTTGTCCCAGAGCGCCATGTCGCAGTGGATCTCGTCGGAGATGACGAGGATGTGGTGGTCGTAGCAGAAGTCGGCCAGGCGTGCCAGTGTCTCCTTGCCCCACACGATGCCTGCCGGGTTGTGAGGGTTGGAGAGGATGAGCACCTTGCACTTCTCGTCGGCCACACGCGCCAGGTTGTCGAAGTCCATCGAGTAGGTGCCGTCAGCGTTCTCCTTCAGTGGGTTGTAGACCACCTCGCGGCCGTTGCCCTGAGGGGTGAGGCGGAAGGGGTGATACACGGGCGGCTGGATGATGACCTTCTCGTCGGGGCGGGTGAAGACGTTCACCACCATGCCGATGCCTTTCACGATGCCGGGGATGTAGGTGAGCCATTCGCGCTTGACGTCCCACTGGTGATGGTCTTTCAGCCACTGCTGCACCGTCGGCCAGTAGTCCTTGGGCTCCACAGTGTAGCCGAAGAGCGAGTGGTCGAGGCGCTTGCGCAAGGCCTCGGTGATAAACTGTGGTGTCTCAAAGTCCATGTCGGCCACCCACAGGGGCAGGAGGTCGGCACGTCCGTAGCGCTCCTGCAGCACCTCGTGCTTCAGGTCGCCACTGCCTGTGCGGTCTATGATCTTGTCGAAATCGTACATCTCTTCCTTTTCTTATTAATGATCCTGGTATGGTGCGTGTCTTATGCTTTCACGGCCTGCTTGATGTCCTCAAACACGTCGTCCGTGTCTTCCAGTCCGATGGAGAGGCGCACGGTGGTGTCGAGCACATCCATGGCCGCCCGCTCCTCATCGGTGAACACGCCGAAGATGGTGCTTGCGGGGTGAATGGCCAGCGTCTTGTTGTCGAAGAGGTTGGTGGCGCGGCGCACCAGCTTCAGGTTGTCGATCATGTGGAAGCACGCCTCACGGCTCTCCAGGTCGATGGTCATCATGGCGCCAGCCGTCTTGCCAAACTGCTTCTCGGCAAGGGCGTGGAAGGGGTTGTCGGGCAGGCCCACGTAGTTGACGCGCTTGATCTCGGGCAGCGAGCGCAACTTCTCAGCCAGCCGGAGCGTGTTCTGGCTCTGCACACGGTAGCGGGCGTCGAGTGTCTCCAAGCCCAGCGACTGCATGTAGGCCACATGAGGTGTCATGTAAGCGCCGAAGTTGAACAGCATCTCGTTCTTGAGGGTGTGGCCGAAGCCTGCCGTGGTGCCATAGTCAATGACCAGGCCACCCAGCGTGGTGGCACCGCCCGAGAGATACTTGGTGCTCGACACCACCTCGATGTCGACACCCAATGCCTTGGCAGAGAACTCGGTGAAGGGGATGACGGTGGTGTCGGCCACCAGGGGCACATGATGCTCGTGGGCGATGGCGGCCAGCGCGCTGAGGTCGGCCACCTCCATCTGTGGGTTGGTGATGATCTCAAGGAAGAGGCAACAGGTGTTGTCGTCGATCTGGCGTCTCACCTCGTCGAGGTCGAGCAGGTCGCAGGGACGGGCCTCCACGCCAAAGCGCTTGAACGACTGTGTGATGAGCGAGAACGTGTTGCCAAACATGTGGCGTGAGGTGACGATGTTCTTGCCGGCGGCGGCCAGGGTCAGCAGGGTGTTGCTGATGGCGGCCATGCCCGATGACAGGGCCACCACGTTGCGGGCACCCGTCAGTGCTTTCACCTTGTCCTCAAGATACATGACCGTGGGGTTCATCACTCTCGAGTAGTCGGGGGCTATCACCTTTCCGGTGAAGGCGTCGGCCATGTCGGCCGCTGTGTCAAACTCGTATGCAGCCGTGTGATAGATCGGCATGCTCAGGGATCCATAGGCGTCACGCTTTCCGAAAGGCGTGTCAATGGCCTTTGTCTGATTTTTCATTTGCTTCTGATTGTTTTGATGGTGCAAAATTACATCATTTTATGCGGATTGGAGAAAGACAAAGGAAAAGATTTCGCAAAAACATGGGATAGGGCTGTCGGAGGACGAAGACACCCCCACACATGAAACCACCCTGCCATTGTCCAGGGGCCCAAGGAGATGGCTTGGGCCTTGCTGTCAATAGCAGGGTGGGGAATGGTCGTGAGGCTTTGCCTCTGTGGCGTCAGAGTGCCACCTTTTGACCCTTGCGGACAAAGATGCCGTGTTTGGGGTGGCTCACGCGTCGGCCTTGCAGGTCGTAGGTGGGACCGTCGGACGGTTGCACGTCGGTTGCCGGCAGGCTGATGGCTGTGGGCTCGGCGATGATGCCGTGCAGTTCCTCGGCAGTGAGCGGATAGTTGTAGATGCGCACGTCGTCGATGAGACCGTTGAACAGCGGGTCGGCGACAAACTGGCTGCGACCGATGTAGTTGAGCACGGGGTGGAAGTCGCTGGGCTTGATGGTGATGGCCGATGAGGCGCCCACCTCCTGGCCGTCGATCCAGATCTTGGCGTTGCCCGTACCGAGGGTCACGGCCACGTGGTGCCACTTGTTGCCCTGGAGCTTGGCGCCCACCTCGATGGCCTGCTCGTCGCCGCCGTCCTTGATGGCGAAGCGCATCGTGGAACCGTTGCTCGGCGTGAGATACATGTATTGTTGTGTGCCGTTGCCGAAGTCGAAGAGGCGCGTCCAGTTGCTGGTGGCGTTGGTCCACTTCACCCACATGGCGATGGTCATCTCGTCCATGTCGCCCACCTCATAGGGCAGGCGCAGGTAGTTGCTGGACAGCCGCAGCGCCGAGTCGCCCACCTGGTGGTCGGCCACGAAGCGTGGTGTGGTGGAGCAGACTGCATCCATGAGGTTGGCCGTCTCGTCGGTGGTCGATCCCTCCATCTGCCAACTGGCCACGAGGGCGCGCTCGGCGGTGGGGGCCGCACTGACAGGATCGCTCGCCGCCGAGAGGTTGGCCGAATGGTCGAGGGCTTTTACCTTATATATATAAGCATGTCCCTGGCGACATGTGTTGTCGGTGAACGCTGTCGCGGTGATGTCGCGAGCGATGGTGGACCAGCGACTGCCGTCGGCCTCACCCCGGAGGATGACATAGCTTGCCACATCGTCGTCGGCCGGCGCTGTCCATGAGAGGCTCACGCTGGCCGCATGGGCTGTGGCCGTGAGGTCGGTGGGAGCCGCCGGCGCATAGTTCTCCACTGGGCTGCCAGCGGGGATGAAGCGCCACATCTGCAACTTGCGGTCGACCGCCGACGAGGCCAGTGCCTTCTGCACGAGGTAGGTCGACGACTCATTGGAGAGCGAGAGATATAGCCCCGACTCGCGGTTGCGCAAGAAGTAATATCCCTTTCCCGCATACTCCAGCGACCACTGTTCGTTGCTGGCGTTGTTCGCATTGTACGAGATGATGTGGGCGAAGGCGTAGGTGGCATTGTTGATCACGTTCATGTGCATGAGGTTCTGGGCATTGGTGAACGTGAAGAAACTGTAGTCGCCGCCGATGCGTGAGCTGGCTGGTGCCACATCCCATTGTGCCAGCGTCGGCACGTCGGAGAACTGCGAGTAGCGTTTCTGCGTGAGGTCGCCGCCCGACGATGTGTTGCCGACGATGAGCATGCGCGAGGCGTAGTTGATGAGCTGGTAGCGCCCTGCCGTTATCTCTGTGGGCGGCACGTCCTCGCCCCGATAGATGTTATACACACGCTCGGCGTTGGTCTGCCCCTTCTGGTAGCCCGTGCCTCCAGGATAGTCCATGCGGAAGGCACGTGTGGGGCCTTGTCCGTCGAAGAACACATCCTCGTCGGGCGAGACAAAGAGGTAAGACGAGTTGTTGGCCTGTCGCTCGCTGCCTCCGACGAAGGCACGCAGCTCCTGTGTGTCGTCGTTGCGATAGACAGACGCCGCCGTCCAGTGGTTGCGGTCCTCGCCGTAGGCCAGGCGCGAACCGTGGTTGCTCCATTGGCAGAACTCGCCGCGCGCACGACTGTCGAAGCCCCACCAGATGCCGATCTTCATGCCGTAGTTGGCGGCGATCATCGCCTCGCCCACGTTGTGGAGCTCGTCGGCATAGGCCATGTTGCCATCGTTGGTCACCTGTGTCCAGAAGTTGGCAAACGAGTCGAACTCACCTGACAGTTGGTGGGTGTTGCCCCAGGTGACATAAGGCTTCACGGCATTGTACCACGCCGCGGCCTCATCGTTGTTGAGCGTGTTGCCGGCGGTGATGGCGATGTCCTTGAACCGTGGGTAGTCCTCCTTGAGCAGTCGGGCTATCTCCTTGAAGTTGGCCTTTGTGCCCTCGTTCCATGGTGTGTAGTCGGGTTCGTTGAAAGGCGACACCGCCACGATCTTGTGTTTGGGGTAGTTCTTCTGCATCCAGGCCACCGAGGCGTCGATGAGCCTGGCCCAGTGTGTGGGGTTGGCCACATTCTTCTGGCAGTAGTAGGGGATGATGTAGTCGGTGGAGCCGTCGCCCTGGTCGGCATTGAGCACGACGTCCACGTCGGCGCCCATGAGGTTGATGGTGTTGGTGCGGTCGCGCAGGGTCTGCGTCTGCGAGGTGGTGAGCGCCGTGTCGCCAATGAGCGCCTCGTTCATTTGGAAGCTGCTGCGGGCGATGCTCAGGTTCTCCTTGCCGATGAAGTTGATGCCCTTGCGCATGTTCTGCTCGCTGTTCCATGCCACGTCCATGCCCCAGCGCACGGGCAGTTTGATGCCCTCGTCGGTGGGACGAAACGGGATGACGACATCCGTCTTGGCCTGTGGCACAAGGAAGATGCTCGATGACAGGCGTGCCTGTTGGGCCATGGCGCTGGAAGCCAGGCCGAGGGCGGCCAAGGTAAGTAAGGTCTTTCGGGTTTTCATGATGAGATGTTCAGGTAGGTTCTTGATTTTAAAAAAAACAGAGGGCAAGCGGTGGGCTTGCCCTCTGGAAGTGTGTGTCGTGATGGAGAGGGCTTACTCCTTGTCGGATGAAGCCTTCGCGTGTTTGTTCTTGCGCCATTCCACGAAGATGCCGAAGATGACCAGCACCGCGAGGATGGCGTAAGCCGTGTAGGCCACCGCCTCCGTCTTGCGGATGGAGGCCGGATGGAAGTCGAGCACCACCTGGTGCTTGCCCGGCTTGATGTTCATGGCGCGCAGCACATAGTTGACGCGGCCCAGCTCAGCGGGCTGTCCGTCGACGGTGGCTGTCCAGCCCGGGTAGTAGATCTCGGAGAAGACGAGCACGCCACCCTTGTCGGAGTTGACCTCGAAGACGAGGTTGTTGGGCTCATACTTCTTCAGCGTGGCTATGGACACGGCGCCCTGCTTGACGGCAGAGCCCAGCGCCTTCTCAAACTGCTTGTCGGCCACCGCCTCATGACGGATGTTGAGGGCGGCCATGCCGTCGAGCTCCTGGTTGGCGTTGTCCACGTAGTCCACCTTGTCCACAAACCATGCGTTGCCGTAGGCGTAGGGGTTCTGGATGGGCACGGTCTGGTTGTTTTGCAGGCCCACGATGAAGTATTTCGTGTTGAGCATGTTGATGACCGGGAAGATGGAGTCGCCGTTGACCTTCGTCATGTCGCCGCCGGCGGCAGAGATGGCGGGCAGGAGTTTCTGCATCTCAGGGCTGATGTAGGCGTCGATGAGTTCCTGGTAGCGGCGCAACTTGGCGGGATGGTAGCCGCCGATGCTCTTGTGATAGTAGGCCGTGTTGTTCTCGTTGAACGTGCTGCCGGCGAGGTTGAGCACACGGTAGTCGGGACTCTTGTCCTTCAGGATCTGTGCGTTGGTGGCTGTCATCTGCTGTGGCGTGTCGCGCACGCTCTTCTCCACAAACATGTCGTCATGGAGATAGCGCTTGTCCACTTGCCACATGTCGATGAGGCAGAGCAGGGCCACGCAGCCCACGAGGAACTTGGCGTTGAGCTTCTTGAAGCGGTAGAGCAGCAAGAGCGCCAGGCCGATGGCGACGATGACAAACGAGCGGAGCGCATCGGCCGACAGGATGTACTTGCGCACGCTGACCAGGTTGTCCTTCAGTCCGTTGACAAACTGGGCGGCCTCAGGGCTCTGCTGGGCGATCTGGTTGAACTGCAACAGTTCATTGGTGGAGATGAACTGTGAGAAGAACAGGCCAGGCGCCAGCCAGAAGAGCAGCGCCACGCCACCCGTGAGGGAGAAGCTGACGTAGACCCAACGAGCCTTCTTGGCCAGGATGTCGGGCTCGTCGACGATGCGCTTCAGGGCCATCATGGCCAGCAAGGGAATGGTGAACTCGGCAATGACTAGGATGGAGGCCACCGTGCGGAACTTGGCGTACATCGGCACATAGTCGATGAAAAAATTGGTGAAGCCCATGAAGTTGCGGCCCCACGACAGCAGGATCGACAGGATGGTGGCCGCCAGCAATGCCCACTTCATGGGGCCCTTCACGATGAACAGGCCCAGCACGAAGAGCATCAGCACGAAGGCACCCACATACACTGGTCCACTGGTCATCGGCTGGTTGCCCCAATACTGGCCGAGGCTTTGGTAAGCCTGCATGTAGTTGGGATCGGCCTTCTCCATGGCCTTGCTGTTGGCGGCCATGGGAACGCTGGCGCCACCCTTCACGTTGGGCACGAGGAGCGTCCATGTCTCGCTGCGTCCATAGCTCCACTGTGTGATGTAGTCGCGGTCGAGGCCGCTGTCGGTCTGGTTGGCAGTGTTTTTCTTCACCAGCTCACTCTTGCCACGCATGCTCTCCTTGGAGTATTCCCACGTGTGGTAGAGGTTAGACAGGTTGATGCAGATGCCCAGGAGAGCAGCCGCCACAGCCACGCCCGTGGCCTTCCAGAAGCGTGCCAGCTGGTGGTTGCGGATGGCGTCGACGAGCCAGGCGATGACCATGAAGAAGATGGCGAAGAGATAATAATAGGTCATCTGCACGTGGTTGGCCTTCACCTCAAACGCCGTGAAGAGCGCCGTGATGATAAATCCCCATAGGTATTTGCCCCGATAGGCCAGCACCAGGCCACCAATCATTGGCGGCAGGTAGGCCAGGGCTATCACCTTCCAGATGTGGCCTGCGGCAATGATGATGAGGAAATAGCTGGAGAACGCCCACACGATGGAGCCCAGGGCCGCCAGGTGCTGCTTGAAGTCGAAAGCCCTCAGCAGGATGTAGAAGCCCAAGAGATAGGCGAAGAGATACCACACGTTGTCGGGCAACCACAGGTGGTAGAGGTTCATCGCCTTGTCGAGCAGGTCGGTGCTGTGATAGGAGGGTGACGTCTGGTAGGTGGGCATGCCGCCGAAGACAGCGTCGGTCCAGCGTGTGCGCTCGCCCGTGCGTTGGTAATACTCGCTGGCCTCTTGTCCGAGGCCACGTCCTGCGGAGTGGTCGTCTTGGTAAAGAATGCGCCCGTCAAGGTCGGCTGGCGCAAAATAGACCAAAGAAATGATTGCGAAAAGCACGACTGCCAGGATGTCTGGCAGGCATTTCTTCAATGTTTTCATGTGATGGCTATAAACGTTTATGTATTCTTTGCGCAAAGGTAAGTAATTTTTTGCTGAAAGGTTTGAAATTAATAGCAAAAAGGAAAGGGAACCATCAATTTTTTTGTAACTTTGCGTCAATATATCATAGATTGTGTTGAAAAAGATTGGAATTATCGTTGCGATGGACAAGGAGTTCGCGCAACTCAGGACCTTGCTCGACGACTGCCGTACGGAGCGTCGCCACCACAAGGATTTTGTCATCGGCACCATGGACGGCGCCGAGATCATCTTGCAACAGTGTGGCATCGGAAAGGTCAACTCGGCCATTGGGGCCGTGGAGATGATTGACAGCTATGCGCCCGACCTCGTCATGTCGACGGGGGTGGCAGGTGGTGCCGACGTGTCGCTCAACCCACTCGACGTGGTGGTCGCCACAGCGTGTGCCTATCACGACGCTTATTGTGGTGAAGAGGTGGAGCGTGGCCAGATCATGGGTCTGCCGCCACGGTTTGCCGCCCCCAAGGACCTGGTCGACAAGGCGCTGGCGCTCAATGGAAAGGTGGACGGCACGGTGGTCCGCAGCGGACTGACCGTCAGTGGCGAGTGGTTTGTCGACTCGCGTGAGAAGATGCGACAGATCCTGGCCGACTTCCCCGACGCCATGGCTGTCGACATGGAGAGCTGCTCGATCGCGCAGACCTGCCACATCTATCACACACCCTTCATCTCCTTCCGCATCATCAGCGACGTGCCACTCAAGGACAACAAGGGGGCGCAGTATTTCGACTTCTGGAACCGCATGGCTGAAGGCAGCTTCGAGATCACGCGCCATTACCTTCAGGCCTTGCTGGCCTGAGCCCTTCCGGGTGTGGCGACTTTGGAAATGTCCTCCGTGGCGGTGCCGTCGCCTGCCCCTCACTCTGATCATCAACTATCAACCATTAGTCAACATATCATTATGAATAAGATACCTTCTTTCACCATCAATCATGAGAAACTGTTGCGCGGCATCTATGTCAGTCGCAAGGACCAGGTGGGCAACGAGACCGTGACCACCTTCGACATCCGCATGAAGGAGCCCAACCGTGAGCCGGTGCTCCACAATGGAGCCATCCACACCATCGAGCATCTGGCAGCCACGTACTTGCGCAACGACCCCGAGTGGAAAGACCGCGTGATCTATTGGGGCCCCATGGGATGCCTGACAGGCAACTACCTGCTCTTGCGTGGCGACCTCGAGTCGCGCGACATCGTCGATCTCATGCGCCGCACCTTCCGCTTCGTGGCCGACTATGAGGGTGACATCCCCGGTGCCGCTCCGCGCGATTGCGGCAACTGGCTGCTCCACGACCTGCCCATGGCGCGTTGGGAGGCCCGCAAGTTTCTCGATGAGGTGCTGATGAACATCAGTGACGCAAACCTCGTCTACCCGCAGTGAGAGAATTCACCAAATTTGTAACCACTATTAATCTTGGACCAATGAAAAAGATAATGACCCTCGCCGCAGGATGCCTCATGGCACTTGCGGCACATGCAGACGGCAACTATGCCTATCTGACGTTTACCAATCATAACCAGGTGGAACAGTCGTTCCAGGCCGATGGCCTGACCATCACTTTTGCCGATGGCAAGGCCTTGGTCTCGCAGAACGGCCAAGAGGTCGCTCTGCCGCTGGCCGACCTGGAGAAGATGTACTTCTCCGCAGAACCTGCCGGCGTGTCTGAGGTGACGGCCGATGCCGACGAACCGCTCACGGTCTATAATCTTGCCGGACAGCGCATGGGCGCCTTCAAAACACAGGAGGCCATGCAGCGTGGCTTGAAGAAAGGGCTCTACATCGTGAAGACCACAAGTAAAACCTTTAAAACCGAAGTGAAATGAACCTGTTGAATACTCATAGCGCCGGTGGCATGACGTTGGGCAAGCGTGTCGCCACCCTGTTGTTGCTCTTTGCTCCGATGTCGCAGTTTGTGTCTGCGCAGACCATGAATGTCAAGGTGGGTGAGGTCACCTACGCCCACTCGGCGGCACAGGCCGGACAGATGCTGTTTGGCAATGGCACCACGCTGACCATCCAGGGCAAGACCTACACCTTGGCCGATGTGACCAGCGTCACCGTGGACGACAGTCATGTGGCCGACAACACCGTTGCCGTGAACTATCAGGGTTCGTCGGCGCAGGTCACCGTGGCCGGCAACCTGGCCCAGCACCTGACGGTCACAGCCGTCGGCGCTGACGTGCGCGTCGTTGCCGACTCCACCTACACCAAGGAAATCACCTATACGCTGACTGGCACGAGCACCGACGGCTCGTTCTACATGGACGGCGAGGGCAAGGCCTCGTTCACCCTCGACAATCTCTCGTTGGCCAGTGCCAAGGGCGGTGCCATCACGATCGATGATGGCAAGAAGATCAAGGTCAACTTCGTGGGTACCAATGTCCTGTCGGATGCTGCCGCAGGTCAGCAGAAGGCCTGCTTCTATATCAATGGCCATGTGGACCTCGCAGGCACAGGCTCCCTCTCCATCACAGGCAACAATCGCCATGGCTATTACTCAGACGAATACACCAGTCTGGAGAGTGGCACCGTGACCGTGACAGGCGCCAAGGGCGACGGCTTCCATGTCAACCAGTATTTCCAGATGAACGGCGGCACGCTGTCAGTCCTCTCTGAGGGCGACGGCATCGATGTGAGCGCCAAGAAGAAAGGTGGCGACAACAATGGCCAGATCCTCCTGAACGGAGGCGAGGTGACGGTCACCGCCACGGCCGACGGTTCCAAGGCGTTGAAGGCCGACAGCACCATCACCATGACGGGTGGCACGGTCGTCGCCACCGCCAAGGGCTCAGCCTATTATGACGCGGAGGTCAACGACATCGCTGGCGTGTCCACGCTGAAGACGGCAGGCCTGTTTGTCATGAAAGGTGGCAACCTCACCCTCAACGCTGAGGGAGCCGGATCGAAGGGCATCAACGCAGACCAAGGTGTGGAGGTCGACGAGGGCGAGCTGACCGTCGTGGCCACAGGCGCTCTCTACCAATACAACACCCTCGACACCAAGCCCCACGCCGTGAAGACCGATGGCAACATCACCATCAATGGCGGACAGCTGTTTGTGGCAGCCTCTTCCGACGGTCGCTCGTTGAGCACCGATTATGCCCTCACGGTCAACGGCGGCACGCTGCTGGCTATCGGTGGCAAGAAGTGTGAGCCCACCGGCGGCACCCAGGGTTACAAGACCTACAAGGCCCAGGTCATCAAGGCGGGTGCCACGGTGTCTTACGACGGCGTGACCCGCACCATCCCGGCCAACTACAGCAACGCCAAGGCGCAAGTGCTCGTGTCCAAGCCGGGCCTGTAAGCGGCCTCACCAACTGTTCATCCGCCCTTCACGAGAGGGCAAAGGATACCTCATTTATTATAGGAGCAATACTTTCTTCATGGGAAGGATTGCTCCTTTTTCTTTTTTCCATGAGAGTCCCTCATTCCTTTTTTTGTAGGGTGCAAATGTGCATTTCTCGTGTTGATTTGCATGGAGTAAAGCATAATCAGAAACTTTTTGGGGATGATTGATTTCGTTTCCAACATTTTTATTAACTTTGCCCCCAATATAAGTTACAATCATGGTTTACACAATTGAAAAGATAACCACACTCATTGGTGCGCGCCGCTTTGGCAATGAGAATGCCAAGGTTGGCTTTTTGTTAACCGACAGCCGTTCTCTTTGTTTCCCGGAGGAGACCTTGTTCTTCGCTTTGAAGTCGGGCCGCAACGATGGACACAACTATATTCCCGAACTGTATCGCCGTGGCGTGAGGAACTTCGTGGTGAGCGAGGTGCCCGACGACTACGAGACGACCTACCCGAAGGCCAACTTCCTCAAGGTGGTCGACACCCTCGAGGCCTTGCAGCGTTTGGCTGAGCGCCATCGCGACGAGTTCAACATCCCCGTGGTGGGCATCACGGGCTCCAATGGCAAGACCATGGTCAAGGAATGGCTTTACCAGATCCTGTCGGTCGACATGAATGTCACGCGCAGCCCGCGCAGCTACAACTCGCAGATCGGCGTGCCCCTGTCGGTGTGGCTGATGAATGAGCAGACACAGGTGGGTGTCTTTGAGGCAGGCATCAGCCAGCCCGGCGAGATGCTCGCCCTGCGCGACATCATCCAGCCCACCATCGCCGTGCTCACCAACCTCGGTGCTGCACACCAGGAGAACTTCCAGTCGATGGAGGAGAAATGCCGTGAGAAACTGGTGCTCTTCCACGACGCCGAGGTGGCCGTCTATGATGGCGACGACACGCTCGTGACCACGGTTCTCGGCACGGCCGACTACAAGGGCGAGAAGCTCTTCTGGTCGCGCAAGGACAAGAAAGCCCCTATGTTCATCAAGGCTGTGGAGAAGAAGGAGTCTGCCACCACCGTCACCTATGTCTACAAGGGTGGGGAGGAAAACTGGTACAGCATCCCCTTCATCGACGAGGCCAGCGTCTCCAACTCGCTGGTTTGCGCCATTGTCGCCTTGCGCCTGGGCGTGACGCCCGACCAGCTCGATGAACGCATGCAACAGCTGGAGCCTGTGGCCATGCGCCTGGAGGTGAAAGAGGGCCGCCATGGTTGCACGCTCATCAATGACTCATACAACTCAGACTTCAACTCCCTCGACATAGCGCTCGACTTCATGAACCGTCGTCCCGACCACAAGGGCCGCACGCGTACGCTTATCCTGAGCGACATCATGCAGAGCGGCGTGGCCCCCGCACAGCTCTACCGTGAGGTGGGCGACCTGGTGCGCAAGCGCGGCGTGGAGAAGTTCATCGGCATTGGCCCGGTCATCTCCGCCCAGCAAGACGAGATCCAGGTGGCCGACAAGTCGTTCTTCGCCACGGTGGGCGAGTTCATCCACAGCGCCGTGTTCAAGAGTCTGCGCAATGAGGTCATCCTCATCAAGGGTGCTCGCCAGTTTGGCTTCGACCGCATCACGGAGCTGTTGGTGCAGAAAGTGCACGAGACCGTGCTCGAGGTCAACCTCAACGCTGTGGTGAGCAACCTCAACTACTACCGTTCGTTCATGAAGCCCGAGACCAAGCTCGTCTGCATGATCAAGGCCGACGCCTACGGAGCAGGCAGCGTGGAGATCGCCAAGACGCTGCAAGACCATCGCGTGGACTACTTGGCCGTGGCAGTGGCCGATGAGGGCGCCATGTTGCGAGGCAATGGCATCACCAGCAACATCATGATCATGAACCCTGAGATGTCGGCGTTCAAGACCATGTTTGACAACGACTTGGAACCCGAGGTCTACTCGTTCCGCCTGCTCGACGCCCTGGTGAAAGCCGCTGAGGCCGAGGGCATCACCGGCTATCCTGTCCACATCAAGCTCGACACGGGCATGCACCGCCTGGGCTTCGACCCTGAGCACGACATGGAGGAGCTCATCAAGCGCCTCAAGCGACAGAACGCCATCATCCCGCGCTCGGTGTTCTCCCATTTCGTGGGCTCCGACAGCGACAACTTCGACGACTTCTCCGCCCATCAGTTTGAACTCTTCGACAAGGGCAGCCGCCAGTTGCAAGCCGCCTTCGACCATAAGATCCTCCGCCATATCGACAACTCCGCCGGCATCGAGCACTTCCCCGAGCGTCAGCTCGACATGTGCCGCCTGGGCCTGGGCCTGTATGGCATCAACCCGCGCGACAACTCCGTCATCAACAATGTGTCGACGCTGAAGACCACCATCCTCCAGCTCCGTCATGTGCCGGCAGGCGACACGGTCGGCTATAGCCGCAAGGGCACCATCGACCACGACAGCGTCATTGCAGCCATCCCGATCGGATATGCCGACGGCCTCAACCGCCACCTGGGCAACCGCCACTGCTATTGCCTGGTCAATGGCCAGCGTGCCGAGTATGTCGGCAACATCTGCATGGATGTGGCGATGATTGATGTCACGGGCATCGACTGCAAGGAGGGCGACAGTGTGGAGATCTTCGGCGATCACCTGCCCGTCACTGTGCTGAGTGATGTGCTCGACACCATTCCCTACGAGGTGCTCACGGGCATCAGCAATCGTGTCAAGCGCGTTTATTTCCAAGACTGACGGGCGGACACGACCTTTTGGGACGAACAATGACGAATTAGGCTCGTTGACCTAATTTATTATACAATATGGCGCAGATTTACAAGATTTTTTTGTAAATTTGCGCCATATCATCTATAGGAATCTACCAATACTGATTCGCATTTTGACAATAACAAAGTATGGACAATGTTTTTACGTATATCATCAGCTTGGGAGCAAGCGTGATGATGCCTATCATCTTCACCATCATCGGTCTGTGCATAGGCATGAAGTTTGGCAAGGCCCTGAAGTCGGGTCTCTTCGTCGGAGTGGGTTTTGTGGGCCTGGGTGTTGTCACCGGTCTGCTCACCAGCAACTTTAAGGACCCGCTCGACCTCATCTCGTCGATCTACCACCTCGACCTGAAGGTGTTCGACATGGGATGGCCCGCCGCTGCCGCCGTGGCCTACAACACCGCCGTCGGTGCCCTGGTCATCCCCATCTGCCTGGGCGTCAACGTGCTGATGCTGGTCACCAAGACCACACGCACGGTGAACATCGACCTTTGGAACTACTGGCACTTTGCCTTCATCGGTTCCGTGGCCTATTTCATCTTCGACCAGAACATCGTTTGGGGCTATGTGGCCACAATCGTCTGCTATGTCATCACATTGGTGGTGGCTGACCGCTCGGCCCATAAGTTCCAGGGCTATTACGACGGCATGGACGGCATCAGCGTGCCGCAGCCTTTCTGCCAAAGCTTCATTCCCTTCGCCTTGTGCATCAACTGGCTGCTCGAGAAGATACCAGGCTTCAGCAAACTCGACATCGACGCCGAGGGCCTGAAGAAGAAGTTTGGCGTGCTCGGCGAGCCCCTCGTGCTGGGTGTCATCGTGGGCATGCTCATCGGTCTGGTGGCGCAGCTTGACGCGAAGAAGATCCTCGGGCTCGGTGTGACGATGGGCGCCGTGATGGAACTCATCCCGCGCATCACCAAGTTGTTCATCGACGGTCTGATGCCCATCTCTGAGAAGACCAAGGAACTCGTCGACCGCCGTTTCCATGGCAAGCGTGTGTTTATCGGCATGAGCCCTGCACTCGTCATCGGCCATCCCACGGCGTTGGTCTGCACATTGCTGCTCATCCCCGTCTACTTGCTCGTTGCCGTGTTCCTTCCTGGCAACCAGTTCTTGCCGCTGGCCTCGCTGGCGGGCATGTTCTACCTCTTCCCCCTGATCCTGCCGTTCACCAAGGGCAACGTGGTGCGCACCTTCATCATCGGCCTGGTGGCACTCGTCATCGGCTTGTGGTTTGTCACATCCATGGCACCCGACTTCACGAGTGCGGCACAAGCCGTCTATGCGACTACGGGCGACCAGACAGCCAAGGTGCCTGAGGGCTTCATGGCTGGCAGCATGGACTTCGCCAGTTCGCTCTATGGCTATGTCATCTATGCCGCCTGCAAGTATGGCAAGTATGCGGGAGCGGTGGCGCTCGCTGTGGTGGCTGTGGCCATGATGGTGTGGAACCGCATCCTCATCACCCGTGAGGAGAGCAAGGAGGCTAACGGCCAGCTCAACGGATAAAACAAAGTATCATCTGTTTGGAGTGAAACAAACAAAAACAAACGTCATAAACATGAAGAAAATCATTCTTACCGCAGCCCTTTGCTGCTTCGCCCTGTCGGGATTCTCACAGGACTGTTGTTCCAAGGGTTATGAGGTGAAGGCCGAAAATGCCTACACCCACTACAATGTGCGCTGGGCCACAGGTCCTGAGGATGCCAAGCATTACACCACCGACCGCCTGCGCAAGGAGTATCTCATCGAGAAGGTGTTTGCGCCGGGCGAGGTCAACTGGACCTATACGCTCTACGACCGCTTCCTCATCGGTGGCGCTGAGCCCACCGCCACACCGCTGAAGCTCACCTCTATCGCTCCGCTCTATGTCGATGCCAGCAAGGGAACAAGCGGTCGCAACCTGCTCGACAACCGCGAGCTCGGCATCATCAACATCGGTGGTGAGGGCACGGTGACCGTCGACGGCAAGACCTACACCCTCGGCTTCCAGGATGCGCTCTACGTGGGCCGTGGTGCCAAGGACATCGTCGTGGCGAGCAAGAACGCCGCTGAGCCTGCCAAGTTCTATCTCAACTCCGCTTGCGCCCAGACAAGCTATCCCACCAAGAAGGTCACGCTGAAGGAGGCCAACAACATCAAGGCCGGTAAGATGGAGGAGTCTAACGACCGTGTCATCCACCAGATGATCATCGACGGCGTGGCCGGCGTGCGCACCTGCCAGTTGCAGATGGGCATCACCGAGCTCAAGCCGGGCAGCGTCTGGAACACCATGCCCGCCCACACCCATCTGCGCCGCATGGAGGCCTACCTCTATTATAAGGTGCCCGAGGGCCAGAAGATCCTCCACGTCATGGGTGAGCCGCAGGAGACACGCCCCATCTGGATGAACAATGAGCAAGCCGTGATCGCCCCGCAGTGGAGCATCCATTGCGCCGCAGGCACCAGCAACTACACCTTCATCTGGGGTATGGCCGGCGAGAACCTCGTCTACACCGACATGCAGGTGGTGCCCATTCCCACACTTGAATAATCTTTCGGAGGATGTGCCGACATCATCTTTCCCGTCTTCCAGTCGTTGACGACTGACAGCGGAGAGGCGTTGCCCGCACATCCTCTCGCTTTTTTACAGGCTACGCCGCCAGCCTAAGGCGGCACACGAAAACCTAAAACTACTTATCGAAATGTCTATCGCTAAAACCAAGATTTCCCAATACCGTTGGGTGATCTGCTCCATGCTCTTCTTTGCCACGACCATCAACTACATGGATCGTCAGGTACTCTCGTTGACATGGAAAGACTTCATCGCCCCCGAGTTTCACTGGACCGATGCCGATTATGGCAACATCACCGGTGCCTTCTCCTTTTTCTATGCCCTGTTCAGCCTGTTTGTTGGCAAGTTCATCGACCGCCTGGGCACCAAGCGCGGCTATCTGATCGCCATCTTTGTGTGGTCGCTCGGTGCCTGCCTGCACGCCGTGTGCGGATGGGTGGCCATGCAGTATGTGGGGCTCGACAGCGTGGATGCCCTGCGTGCCGTCAAGGCCGGGTCGCAGGTGGCGCTGATGATCTCCACCGTGAGCGTCTATCTCTTCATGTTCTGCCGCATCGTGCTGGCAGCCGGCGAGTCGGGCAACTTCCCGTCAGCCATCAAGGTCGTGGCTGAGTTCTTCCCCAAGAAAGACAGGGCCTTTGCCACGGCCATCTTCAACTCAGGTGCATCAATCGGTGCGCTCATTGCACCCCTCACCATTCCTGTGCTGGCCAATCACCTGGGGTGGGAGAGTGCCTTCCTCATCATCGGTGGCATAGGCTTCGTGTGGATGGGCTTCTGGATGTTTGTCTATGACAAGCCGCGCCAGTGCAAGCACGTCAATGAGGCCGAACTGGCCTATATCCTCCAGGACGACGCAGCCGAGGGCGAGGAGCCCAAGACCGCTGATGACGGTCCCACACTGCCTTTCTTGCGTTGTTTCACCTATCGCCAGACGTGGTCGTTCATCATGGGTAAGTTCATGACCGACGGCGTGTGGTGGTTCTATCTGTTCTGGGCTCCGGCCTATTTCTCCGATCAGTTTGGCTATGCCTCCAGCACCTCCATGGGTCAGTGGCTCATCTTCGTGCTTTATCTCATTGTCACCGTGCTGAGCATTGTGGGCGGTTACATTCCCAAGTATTTTGTGGAGCGCAGGGGCATGGAGCCCTATTCGGGGCGCATGAAGGCCATGTTCATCTTTGCCCTCCTGCCGTTGCTGGCCCTGGTGGCCCAGCCGTTGGCCTCCTGGCAGGGCAGCCCCATCGATCCCGCCTGGTGGCCCGCCATCATCATCGGCCTGGCAGGAGCGGGTCATCAGGCCTGGTCGGCCAACCTTTATTCCACCATTGGCGATATGTTCCCACGTTCGGCCGTGGCCACCATCACGGGTGTGGGCACCATGGCGGGAGGCATCTCCTCATGGGCCATCAACACCGGTTCGGGCTATCTCTTCAACTACGCCCAGCAGCAGGGTGCCGCCTTCACCTTCCTTGGCTTCGACGGCAAGCCTGCCGGCTACATGATTGTGTTCTGTTTCTGCGCCGTGGCCTACATGGCCGGCTGGATCATCATGAAGACCCTGGTGCCGAAGTATAAGCCTATTGTAGGGTAACAATACCACAAAATGTTTCTGAACAAAACGCGTATTTGCAACCACGAGCAAGTTGGGTCGCAAATACGCGTTTTTTCGATGGCTTTACGCAAGTAGCAAATACAACTAAAGTTCCATTTTAGAAGGAACGAATCAACTGGTACGACAAATCACTGGGGACTCACTATCAAGTACAGCCGGCTTCTCTATCAAGTACTGTTGGCTTCTCTATCAAGTACAGCCGGCTTCTCTATCGAGTACTGTTGGCTTCTCTATCAAGTACAGCTGGCTTCTCATATGCGTACCACAGCAATCAACTAAAGGTAGCCATTGTTTCAGTAGCAACAGCTGTCTTCTTAAATACCTAACGACATGTCCATCTACCCCTAAAGCCCCTCTCTCTAAGACAAACCAAGCTGGACTCGCTGCATCTCCCTCAAATACGACTTCTACAAGGGCACAAGACGAACGAAACTGCTGGACTCCAATCAAATCCGGCAGCTTCGCGACGTGTGCATTTGAGGTGAATGGATGGTAAGCGTTTTATAATTCAAGTTTCGGATTTAGGAAAGCGGACAAGTCGAAGACGGCCCATCAAGGTAAATCCGAAAGTTGAGTAAAAAGTATCCCAGTTTGGGATAAGCAACCTTGTTTGAGTGAAGTTTTAGCGAAAAAAGAAATAATAAACGGATGGTTTTAGCAGGAAACACTATTGCTTTCAAAAATATTATGTACATTTGCAAGCGACGAGCAAAAGAGTGTTTCCTGAGGTCAAACCTAAACTTGAAGCCTTATGAAAAGGATATTGATTGCATGCTTACTTTTTTGTTTTCAGTCTTTGCCCACACTGGCGCAAAGCAGGGTGGACTTCGCCTATGATGCGGCAGGCAATAGGGTGAAAAAGAAACTTACGGGCTGTCGGGTATGGAATCCTTCACAAATTATGAGTAAAAAAATAAATGCACTTTTAGCATGCATTATACTGGTTATTGCGCAGTCTTGTGTTCCTATGATCTGTTCAAAGAATGAGGTTGTATTTAGGAATAAGACGCAAGATACCTTGTTGATTGGAGTATCTCAGTATGATTGTATTGACAGCATAGGACTTTATGCTTATCCAAACTATGTGATCAAGGATAATCGAGATACAGTAATTAAAAATCTGAAAGGTGACATGTACTTAACTCGTCGTGATTTCATATATCCAGACTCATTGTGTGCTATTGACTCGAGTTATTTGGTCTCCAATCATAACGCCTGTTATTTCTTTTTGGTAAAATTGAATAATGCCAAAGAAAACTCCTGGAGCGAGCTCAAGTCTCGGAATTTATATTACCGCAAAATAGTTAGATGGAAAAATGGCAAGTTTAACAAAAACATAAGTTATTCACCTGCAATTGATGAAAATGATGGGCTTAAATGATTTTTTTGTGTTTGTGATTATCGTTCTCGTTAGTTTAGGAGGATGCGCTGATTGCACAAAACACCGTGGCTATGTCGCAAGGAATTGTACGAATGACACGTTGTTGCTTGAGGTGACAATGTCTGACACTCTCGACGACTGGATGTATTGGGGCGTTCATCCTGGTGATACAGTTGTGATGGGCTATCCTTATGATACCGTAGAAGTCAACATAAGGGGGGAGAAGACGGTGCTTTCTACTTATTTCCGTGTTTCGCCAGACTCTGTCATGTTAGCTGGACTTTATCCATTCAACAAGGACTCGTGTTACATCTACGCTATCAAGTGGCAGGATGCCACGCGCTACACGCGAGAGGAGATACATGCGAAAAAGCTGTATGAGCGACGAGTGGTCAAGAAACGCGACTTTGATGACGATTGGGTGTATGATTTTAAGCCAAAGCCATAAGGGCCAATGCTGAGTAGCCTCTGAGATCGTGGCATCCCCGATGGCCGAGGCATGCATGCGGTTGGCCCCTAATGCTCCGTCTTTTCGATGCTCCTCACGTAGACGCGATGGCGTCGGTGGTTCTCCGCTTCGAGGTATTGCCATTGGCTGAGCACCCCCTTGTTGGTCTCCATCTGTGGCATGGCCTCGGCCCAGCGGAACCCGTACTGCCGATAATGGGCGATGAGGTCGTTGAAGATGAGCGCGTTGGCACCCTTCGCCCGGTATTCGGGCAGCACGCCGATGAGCAACAGGTCCACGGTGTCGGTCTTGTGCCATTTGAGCACACGCAACAGGTGCCACCAACCGAAGGGCAACATCCGTCCGTCGCGCGTGTGTTGCAGGGCGCGCGAGAACGACGGGAAGGAGATGCCGAAGCCCACCAACTTGTTGCCCTGGTTGCCGTCGACAACGCCTGTGACGAGGTTGAGGTCGGCCTTACGGATATAGTCGTTGACCAACTTGTCGACCTGTTTGTCGCTCAGCGGGGCAAACCCGTAGAGGTCGTTGTAGGTGATGTTGAGGATGTCGAACACCCGCCTGCCCATGCCCTCGTGCAGCAGCTCGTCGCGCGTGAACTTGTGGGCGTGCAGGTTGTAGCGCCGTTCGATCATCTCCGAGAGCTTGGCAAACTTGGGAGGCGTCACCTCCGGCACGCGGATGCGATACTCCAGGTAGTCGTTGTCCTTGCGAAAACGGCCCATGGCCTCCATGTGTTGAGGGTAGTAGGGATGGTTGTAGTTGATGTAGAGCGTGGCCAGACGGTCGAATCCCTCCACCAGCATGCCCTCGCGATCCATGTCGTCGAAGCCGAACGGTCCGCCGATCTCGTTCATGCCCCGTTCGGCGCCCCATCGCTCCACGGCGCCGATGAGGCGTGCCGACACCTCACGGTCGTCGATGAAGTCGAACCACCCGAACCTCACCATGCGCCTGTTCCAGCGCGTGTTGGCCCGTGTGTTGATGATGGCCGCTATGCGCCCCACAATCTTCCCGTCATTGAGAGCCAGGAAGTAAGCCGCATCACAATACTCGAAGGCCGGGTTCTTCTGTGGGTCGAGCGTGCTCAGTTCGTCGCCATAAAGAAAAGGCACGGCATGGGTGTCGCCGCGGTAGAGGTCGTAGCGAAACTGAATGAAAGCCTTGAGCTCCCTTCGCGTCTTCACTTGCTTGATGTCCACAGTCATGGCCAGGCTCCTTTCTTATTTCTGTTCGTCTTTGGGCAGGAAGCCCTGGTGGCGCAGTGCCTCGATCATACCCGCCGACATGGCCTCGTTGTCTTTGCGCGTGTAGCGCAGGTCGGTGTAGACCTGCGCCAGCGTCTCCTTGTGGTTGATCTCCACAAAGTGCTGGTTGACGGGCAGGGTCTCCTTCTCCTCATAGAGCGTGTCGATGGCTTGTGGCGTGTAGTCGTGATACGTCTCGTCGTGGACGATGGCCGGCAGGGGCAGGCGGTCGCTCTGGTCAGGCTGCTCATCGGGCCAGCCCAGTGTGATGGTGGCCACGGGAAACACCAGTTGGGGCAGTTTCAGCGTGTCGATGATCAGTTGTGGCTGGTAGACGGTGGTGCCCAGGAAGCACAGGCCCAGTCCCTCTTCCTCGGCCAGGTTGCAGAACGTCTGGCAGAAGAGCAACGCGTCGGTGGTGGCGTTGACGAAACTCAGGAAGTTGTCGTAGCCCGGCGTGGCCTTGCGGTTCTCGGCCCACTGCGTGGTGCGGTGGAAGTCGGCGCAGAACGTCAGCACCACAGGAGCGCCGCACACCATCGGTTGGTTGAAGTGGGCAGGAGCCAACTTCTCCTTCATCTCCTTGCTACGTGTCACGACAACACTGTAGAGTTGCAGGTTGCCCATGGTCTGTGTGCGCTCAGCTTCTGTCAGCAGACGGTGGAGCAATTCGTCGGAAACAGGTTTGTCGGCATATTTCCGGATGCTTCGGCGATGATCTAAGTTTTTCATTTTTGTGAGTTTTGTTGCGACAAAGATAGAAAGAAATATCCGAAAAGGAAATGTTTTCCATTAATTTAATCATCCAAGAGGCACCTTTTTCGCAAATCTTTTGTAGTTTTGCAAAAGAAAGTTTCAACTAACAGAAAACAATTTCGTATTCATATCATGGAAAACCAACCGACCTACACCTACGAGGAAGCCTATGCCGCCTCGTTGGCCTATTTTGATGGCGATGAGTTGGCAGCCCGCGTGTGGGTGACCAAGTACGCCATGAAAGACAGTTTCGGTCATATCTACGAGAAGAGTCCTGTCGACATGCATTGGCGCATCGCCCGCGAGATCGCCCGCATCGAGAAGAAGTATCCCAAGGCCCTCAGCGCCCAGGAGGTGTTCGACCTGCTCGACCACTTCCGCTACATCGTCCCAGCCGGCAGCCCGATGACAGGCATTGGCAACAACCACCAGGTGGCCTCGCTGAGCAACTGCTTCGTGATCGGCATAGAGGGCGACGGCGACTCCTACGGAGCCATCATGCGCCTCGACGAGGTGCAGGTGCAGCTCATGAAACGGCGCGGAGGCGTGGGACACGACCTCTC
>JBNMMB010000003.1:0-90211 GCA_050875105.1 Prevotella sp.
CAAATGGGCCTACAGAAGGCATTAACAACAAGATAAAAGTGCTGAAAAGACAAATGTACGGGTTCAGAAACGACGAGTTCTTCACGCTAAAGCTATACGCCCTACACGACAAGCGTCTACGCATTTAACGGAAGAACCGTTTTTAGTCCGTATTTACTTACTTTTGCATCGTGTTTGGGAGAGGCCCTTTCATTTTAATTTTAATTTTAGTTCATCGTTATGGCGCATATTCTGAAGAGAGCGATTCTCTTGGTTGTCGTTTGCCTGTTTCACGCAGTGGCCTGTCATGCCGACTGGTTTAAGGGCAAGATCATCAATTCTGAGACGGGCGAGCCGCTTGTCGGAGCGAGCATCCGCAGCGAGGTCAACCCGCAACCCTCGTGGTCCATTCAAGGCTCGGCCGTGGCCGACAGCACTGGTTGTTTCATCATCCGCAGCGGATGGGAGGGCCGCATCCTGTTCACCTTTGGCATGATCGGATTCAAGAACCAACGGAAGGTTGACTACTCCTATGGCAAGGATGTTCGCGACACCATCGACGTGGGCACCATCAAGTTGCAACCCACGGCGTTGATGCTCCAGGAGGCTGTGGTGACGGCCAAGATACCGCGCATCACCATGCGGGGAGACACCATCGTGTTCAATCCCGAGGCCTTCAAGCTCAAGGAGGGCGCACGCCTCGATGAGCTCATAAAGAAACTGCCTGGCGTGGAGAACCGAGAGGGCAAGCTCTACTGGAACAACAAGCCCATCCGCCTGATGATGAACGGCAAGGACATCTTCGGAGGTGACCAGATCGTTGGCGAGTTGCCGGCCGAGGTGGCCAAGAAGTTGAAGCTCTACAACCGCAAGTCGGAGCTGGCCCGCCACACCGGCAAGGACGACGGCGAGGAAGACAACGTGCTCGACATACAGGTGAAGCCTGGCTTCCTCGACAAGTGGTATGGCATCATGGACGCGTACTACCAGACCACCGACCGCTATATGTTTGACCTGACGGCCAACAAGCTCAGCGACCATGACCCGCAGATGGTCTTCGCCCAGGCCAACAACCGCAACCGATACATCGACAAGAGCATGCGCATGTCGATGGACAGCAACATCGACGGAGATGGCAAGAGCCAATATGGATCCTACAACTACCAGCACAACTGGCAGACCAAGGGCGCCGAGAAACTGTCGAACAACCGGGTGGACGTGTCTGCCAGCCTCAGCCATCGCGATGGTTGGAACACCGACTGGAATTCCACGGAGACCTTCTTCCCCAACGAGGACCGCACGATGTCGCTGTCAAAGGCATACCACAATGACCACACGCTCAATCCGCGCCTGACGACCAACCTCTTTGCCTATGCCGACTCCTTGAACTCGTTCAACGTGAGCGTGAACGCCTCGTATGAGAAGACCCACGGGCTCAACAAGGACGAGGGCGCCGCCTACAGCTATTCGCCCGACCAGTTTCAGTATTATCCGCTGGCCACAGCCCTGGCCGCCCAGCCCGGCGACGCGCTCTACGACCACCTCGTGACCCGCAACCGCAACTACCAGACGCGCGACGGCAACCAGCGCAGCCTCAAGGTGAACTACAACTGGACCCACTACCTGGGCAAGAAAGGCTCGTTCTCGCTCAGCGGATACACCACGGCCAGCGGCGAGAACAACGACACCTATAACAACCGCAACCTCGAATACCTGCGCGAGAGCCGCCTGGAGAACCAGTGGCAGCGCTTCGACTTCATGAGCCACAACGTGCAGACCGCCCTCGGCGCTACATTTGATTATTGGTTGACAAAGGATGTCTATTTCAACATCACCGACCAGGTGAGCTACGGTCGCCAGCGCTCCCGTCGCAACGTCTTTGCCGACACCGACGAGGCGCAGGCGACCAATGGTGTAGCCACCACGCCCGATGCCGCCAACCACCACAACGCCACCATCAAGACCCTGGCCAACCAACTGACGCTGAAGTCAACGCTCACGCTCACCAAGGATTTCCTGGTCATGCCGAAGTTCGACTGGACGGCACAGCGCGAGGATGCACACTACCAGTATGGCCCGCTCGACACGGCGACTGTGCGCAACAGCCACACGCTCGTCCCCTCGATCTTCATGAAGTGGAAGTTGAGTCGCACGAGCAGCATGGACCTTCGCTTCGACTACACCACCACGGTGCCCGAGCTGACCAGCACTTTCGACTTCCGCAACACCATCGACCCGCTGAACATCGCCACCGGCAACGCCAACCTCGGCAACTCACACAGTCACACCACCACTTTCGGCTTGCACCGCATGTGGCTGCGCAAGCAGATCGTGCTGGACCTCAAGGCATCCTACACCAAGGACATCCATCCGCTGGGCTCGCTCTTCAGCTACAACACGCTCACGGGCGTCTACACATCAAAGCCTGTCAACGTGAAGGGAGGCGACCAATGGCAGCTGAGTGTCAACTACGACCAAGGCATCGGTGTCGATTTCCGTTTGCAGAACAAGCTTGACCTCACCCGCTCGCAGGCTTATGGCTACCTGACGCTCCTCGACGATGGCGCCCTGCCGGCCCTCAACCACCAGACACGTTTCGGCCTGGACAACAACCTGTCGTTCAACTATGAGGTGGAGAAAGTGCAGCTCGAGCTCTTCGACGGGCTCGGCTGGAACCGCTATCGCTACGACGCCACCGCCTACAATAGCCATCCGCTCGTCAACCGCGTGGGCATTAACGCCACCTTCGAGCTCGGCCCGTTTGAGCTTTGGTTGCAGATGTACGACCAGTTCAACGCGGGTTACCAGACCACGGCCATGAACGGCCATCGCCTCTTGGCCAATGCTTACATCCTGTACAAATTCTGCAAGAACAAGTGCAGTCTGATGCTCTATGGCCAGGACCTCTTCAACAAGGATGTCGATTACGACAGCGAGTACAACTCCTACCAGCGCGTGGAGTCGTCGTCCGACTACATGCACCACTACGCCTACCTGAAGTTCACCTATCGCTTCGACGCCAAGGAGAAGAAGAACAAGAAGAAATAATCATTGGTCATCATAACAGCTGAAGGCTCGCCCGGCAAAACACCGGGCGAGCCTTCAGCTGTTGTGCGCGATGGTGAACGAGGCGAAGCTGCTATTTCTGAAGAATTATACGCTAAGGAGAGGAAGGAAGTCAAAAAAAACACTACCTTTGCATCCATAAACCATCCTCTTCAATGAAATGAGAATACCATCCTGTCTCCTGTTGCTGACCTTGTCTGCTCCCGTTTCGGTGCAGGCAAAAGGCGCAACCCATACCTTTATCGTAGCCCCTGCAACACAAACCACAGCCATGAGCCTCACCGAGGGCGTCATCAATGCCAATTTTGTGGACGAGGCCACGATGAAGGGCGACCTCTTGCAGATGTTGGCCCGTTTTGCCCAATACCTCAAACAAGACTTTCAGCCGTGTGTCGAAACGAACAGCGTGGGCGAGGCGTGCGGATGCTTCAAGAGCAACTCCACCATGCAGGCCAATGAGGACGGCGTGCGGTCGAACGCCGACCTGGGCATGATCGCCGCCTTTCTCGTCAAGTATGGCCAGGGGCGGGTGACGCTGCCGGAAGGCGTCACATGGACCGACCTGGAGACGATGGCTCGCAAGAGTCTCGTCTTCGCCTATTCCACCCACAAGGCCAACCGCCTGAAACCCTGCGCCGGCAACCGCTACTGGGGCTCCACAGGCCTGAAGGACCACACCTGGGAGAGTTCGCTGTGGGCCATGTCGGTGGCCTACTCGGCCTTCTTCCAGTGGGGCAAGCTCACCACTGAGCAGAAAGGCCACATAGAGCGGTTGCTCAAGGCCGAGTGTAACTATGAGCTGGAACGCACCGTGCCCACAGGCTACAAGGGCGACACCAAGGCCGAGGAGAACGGATGGGAGGCGGACGTGCTGGCCGCCACGCTTGGCCTCTTCCCGGATGACGCACTGGCCCCCCGATGGTTTGCGCGGCTCCGCGAGTTTGCCATCAACAGCTACAGCCACCGCGACGATGCTGACAACCACTCGGTCATCGACCCCGACTACGACCAGACGACCGTGGCCGACCTCTATCGCGGGCAGAACCTCTACGACGACTACACGCTGCAAAACCACAACTACTTCCACACGTCCTACCAGAACGTGGTCATCCAGGAACTGGGCGAGGCCGCTTTGGCCCTCAAGCTCTTCCAGACGTCGCTCCACGGCCAGGAACGCTGGAAGACCAACGCGCTGATGCACAACAATGAGAAGGTGCAGAAAGAGGTGCTCAACTGGCTGGCGTTGGCCGACGGCGAACTGGCCATGCCCAACGGCAACGACTGGAGCCTCTTTCTCTATGACCAGATCACGAGCTACACCACCAACGCCTGTTTCCTGCGCGACGCCGACGCGCTGATGCTGGAGAACCTGGCCTACAAGATGATCAAGGCCCGGCAGCAGACCACCGGCGACGGTTCGTGGCTGCTTCGCTCCGACATCGGCGCGCGCCGCATGGGCGTCGAGGGCCATCGCGTGATGATGACCTGGCTGATGCACGAGGCCCTGTCGACGGCCAAGCTCAAGCCCAGCACGTTCGACGATTTCCGCCAGCGCTATGCCGCGGCCAAGATCTTCCCGTCGCAAAACATCGTGAGGGGCTACACAGCCGACCGCTTCACCACCTTCTCCTGGGCGACGGGCATCGCGAGCTACACGGGTTACATCGCCGCCAACTCGGTGGACCAAAATAAGATCATCGTGCCCTTCAAGGCCAACAACACGGGCAACTTCATCGGTTGGTACACCGTCGATGGCAAGCGCACCGACGCGCAACCGCTCATGAGCGGCAGTTATGCGCTCGACGGTGGGGCGTGGACGATGAACGGCGAGCTGGCCACCAATGAGGAGACGCTCGACAACCGTTTCGCCATCTACTCCACGCCGGGCAACGCCGTCATCTATCTCGACTATGTGACAGGCATGGCGAAGGGCACCATCACCCGTGAGCAGGGTGGGCTGATGGCCATCTCCACCGACACGCTGACGCGCATCAGCCGCACGCTCTATGCGGCCGACGGCACACGCCAACTGGACGGCACGCAACTGGCGACCCTGACCACCAACTGGGTGAACATCGACAACGCACTCGGCATCGTGGCACCCAATGGCAAGCTGATGGCCTTTGGCGACCGTGCCAACAACAACTCGGTGCTCACCTCAAAGCTCTATGCGGCCTACAGCGCACAGGAACGCCCGTTTGACAAGGGCACGGTGGTCGACTGTCGCAACATTGTCTATTATAGTAAGGTGGACGCCGCCACCACACGCCGCCTCAGCCAAGAGCTGTTGCCGCTGCGCGGTCTGCTGCCCATGGGATGGAACGGTGCCCTGGCGGCCGACCCCGATGGTGTGCGCTATCTGTTGCTCAGCAATTCCTGCGGCCAGCAGACGGCCTCTCTCGCAGGCGTCAGCACCCCGTTGGGCGCGCCGGTGTTGCCCGTGCCCACCACCATCCAGGGCGCCTTGGTGCAAGAGGCCTCGTTCACCGTCGGCGAGAACCACAGCGTGGCGTGCCCCATCCGCTTCTTCGTGACCGGACAGGGAGTAACCGCTGTGCAAGACGCTCACCACGAGGCCATCACCTTGCGCCCCACGCAGCCAAGCGCCAAGACCACCGTCGTCGTGCGCGCCATCATCGACGGCAAGGTGGTGGCCAAGCGCCTCACCCTTTCTTCCGAGACAAAGGTCAGCATGACCCGGCGAGGACTGAAGGTCGAGAAGGTCGGGGAATAGGCATAAAACGAAATTGAGGTTTAGTTGTTACACCCTTGTGTAAAACTAAACCTCAATTTCATTTCTCAATATTTGTTTGCTCAATCGCCGAGCACCGCCTGCTTTTCCGCCTCTGTGGGACGGAAACGCAAGGTGTAGCCATGCGTGCCGTTCGTGGGACAACGATACTGGGGCAGACTCTCTTCCGCGCCACAACTGCGGTTGCCCAGTCCGCGCTGCCAGTAGTCGAAGTGGGCATAGACCTGCGGATCTCGCGTGAGGTCATACCAGTGGGTGGCTTTCAGCCACAGCGACGTTCCTTCGCCGACCCACTTGCTCTCGTCGTAATGGCTGAGCGAGAACGAGCAGAGGCCCTCAGGATAGTTGTCGGTAGACGTGGCACCGTTGCTGAGCGGCTGACTCGTGGACACGATGTCGAGCTGCAATCCGTTGGTGTTGTTGGTGAGAGTGAGCTGTCGCAGGTCTTGGTGGTCGCCATAGGTCTGCGGATGGATCATGCCCTCCACCATGTCGTCCACGGTGGTGAGGTAACGGCCGAGATAGGAGCCCGTCTTGCGGTCGGCATAGTTGGAGCGCGGACCGCGCGCATAGAACGCCACATTCTCAAAGCCCGGCGCAAACTGCATGGCCAAGCCCAGGCGGCGCGTGTCACCCGATGGGGTGAACGTCACCTGCATGTCGACCGTGGCGTCGGGATAGAACGTGTAGGCGATGTGGTAGGTGCAGTTGGTGGCCGTGCCGTCTACCGACAGGGTGGCCACGCCCTTGTCATTCACCACGGGCTTGGAGGTGATGGTGGTGGCCGACGAGCCGTTGGCGCATGTCAGTCCACTGGATATGTCGTTGTCGATGTTGCGACAACTGTTGAAGTCGGGTGCGGCCCCATCCTTCACCTTGCCGTCGGCGTCGGCGTTGAGGATCGTCTTGCCGTCGTAGGTCCAGCGTGTGACCTTACCGTTGGCGCTGAAGGCCATGGCATAAGGCTTGCCGTCGTTGTCGGTACCGCTGACCTGGTAGCCCTCGCTGTCGTTGCCACTCACGCTGAGGTGTCCGCCCTCGGCCTGGTGGGCCGCCAGCGTCGTCGGACGCTGGTTGAGGGCAAACTGTTCGTCGGCCACGTCGTAGCCGCGCTCTATCCACTCCCCATCCGTCTTGGTCTGTAACGCCACGGTCACCAGATACTCAGCATCCGTTGTCCCATCGCTGGGCACCACGGTCTTCATGTCGCTCAGCGAGATGGTGGCATGCTGGCCGGGGGCGATGGCGCTGGGCAGGGTGGCCATGCCTTCCTCCACCAGCCGTCCGTCCTTGGTCACCTTATAGATAAGGTTGAACTTGTCGGGCGTGATGGTCGTGAAGTCATACTTGTTGGTGAGCGTGAAGGACTTATCCGAGGCGTTGAAGTCGGAGAACGCCACATACTGGTAGACCTTCTTCACCTCGGTGAGCTTGGCTGTCCACAGGCGGTCGGGGGTGATGAGACCGTTGTCGAGGAAGTTGCCTTGGAACATGCCTCCTGCCTGGTTGTAGTCATAGCCTGCGGTCCAGAGCGGGTAGCCATTCTTCTCCTTGACGCCCTGGTTGAGTTCGGTCACATTGTAGAGGGCCTGGTCCACCCAGTCCCAGATGCAACCACCGATGATGCTCGTGCTGCCCTCGATGACGTCCCAATAGTCCTTGAGGTTGCCCACGGCCTGTCCCATGGCGTGCGCATACTCGCAGAGGAAGTAGGGCTTGCCATAGGTGACCTGGCCTTGCGCCCTGCTCTTGACCTGGCTAAGCGTGGGATACATGTCGGAGAAGAGATCAGAGTGCTGGTTGGTGTTGGTACCCGCGCCCGCGCTGTAACCGACGTTGAACGTGCCCTCATAGTGGATGGGGCGTGAGGGGTCGAGGGCTTTCACGGCCTTGTAGGCGTCGGCGAAGCAGACGCCATCGCCCGACTCGTTGCCGAGCGACCAGAAGATGACACAGGGATGGTTGCGGTCGCGACCCACCATGCGCGTGTTGCGGTCCACATACTGTGGGCTCCACGACGCGAGATCGGTGATGTGTGGCTTGTGGTCGATCCAGCTCTCATGACACTCCACGTCGGCCTCGTCCATGACATAGAAGCCCATGGCGTCCATCATGGCATACATCTTCGGCTGGCGCGGGTAGTGGGAGGTGCGCACGGTGTTGATGTTGGCATGCTTCATCAGCGTGAGGTCGCGAAGCATGGTGGCCGTGTCGATGGCGCGTCCGTAGGCGGGATGGGTGTCTTGCGTGTTAACACCCTTGAAGAACACGCGTTTGCCATTGATGGTGACCAGCGTGCCGTCGACGTGGATGTTACGGAAGCCATACTGTGTGCAGAAGGCCATCTCCTCCTGGCCATCAGCGTCCTGCTGGCTCACCTCCACCCGATAGAGGTAAGGCGTCTCGGCGCTCCAGGCGTGGAGACTGGTGAGACCTGTGAGCGAGACGTCGACCTGCTGGTCCTGGCCTGCTGCCACCGTTGTGGCGTCGCTCACTGCGGTTTTCACCACCTTGCCCTCCTGGTCTTTCAGCGCCACCTTCAGTCGCTTCACGGAAGCGGCTTCGGTGCGGTTGTTGAGGGTGAGGGCCACGTGGAGGTCGGCGCTGGTGGCGTCGGCGCTCTGGTTGGAAGTGGTGATGACATGGTTGCTCACAAACACCTGTGGCGTGGCCACGAGGTAAACGTCACGATGGATGCCCGAGAGGCGCCACATGTCCTGGCCCTCGAGATAGGATCCGTCACACCAGCGATAGACGCGCACAGAGAGTTGGTTGGCCTGCTCGTCGCCGGTGATGAGCGAACCGTCGTCGCGGGTGGCCAGGGCTGACGTGATGTCAAACTCGGCATCGTTGTTGGAACCTTGCGAATAACCCACATATTGGCCGTTGACCCACACCACGATGGCGCTGTAGGCTCCGTCGAAGTGGAGAAACACGCGCTTGTCGCGGCCCCATGCGGCGGGCACGCCAAAGGTGCGGCGATAGAACCCCGTGGCGTTGTTGTCGGTCTCGTTGTTCTGTGGGCGGCTCTTGGCGGCTGTGGGCGGATTGTATTCGAAGGGGTAGCCAATGTTGGTGTAGACGGGACGGCCGTAGCCCGCCATCTCCCACGACAGGGGCACGCGGATGGTCTTCCATGACGTGTCGTCGTAGTCCTTGGCGTAGAAATCGCTGGCGCCAGGACCGCTCTCCGTGCCAGGCACATAGCAGAACTTCCACTCATGGCCCACATCGTTGCCATCGGCGTCGAGGGTGCTGTTGAGACCTTTCACCAGGGCCTTGCTCTCGTCGGGAACCGTCCAGGGCTGCTGGTAGTGGGGCGCATCGGCCTCCATCGCTGTTGTTGAGGGGTAGGGGATGAAGGTGGCGTGTGCCGGTTCCTTGTGGTCCTCAAACTTGGATGGGTCGGCAATCCAATAGGGCCGGAACATCGACAGGCCGTTGTCGGTGATGAGCAGACTCTTATAGGTGGCGTTGCTGCGGTTCTTGCCCTCGGTGCTGCCAATGCTGATCTTGGTGAGTGACAAGAGACCAGAGAGGGTGCTCTGCCCCATCGTGCTCACGGCCGAACCGTTGACGCTGAGTCCGCCGGTGCCCGTCAGCCGGATGACAACAGGACTGGAGGCATCGACATTGACCTTCTGACTGGTGATGTTGATATTGCCTGCTGCCGAGTTGGCCAGGTAGTCGATCTCCAGTTGGCCACCCTTGGTGTAATAGAAGTGGAGGTTGTAGTGGCCTTTGCTGTTGAACACGTCGATGTCGTCGCCAACCGACAGCACGTTCTCGTTGGCGCCTGTGCAGGTGCTGAGGTCGATGGTGGCCTCCAACTGTTGTGAATCAAAGTCGATGTTGGTCACGGTGAAGAACTTGTCCTTGCCTGGGGCATAGTTGGTCCAGTCGGCGGGGGTGTCGAGTTTCACGGTGCGCACCTCATTGTTGTGGACCACGACCACCTCTGCATAGGTGGCTTCGCTGCGACCGTCGCTTACATATGTGCCGCTATTGTTGTAGGTGCCGTTGCCTTCCCAGCTGCCCAGATAGACATTTGTGAGCGCGAGCAGGCTCTTGAGGACAGAACCAGAGAGACCGCTGACGAGAGTGCCGTTGACCGAAAGGCCCTCGGCGGACAACTGCAAGGTGAGCTCATCACCGTCGAAGTCCACATCGTTTGTGATTGAGGCGTTATCTGCATTGTAAGCGATATGCAGGCGTTTGCTGTAACCATTGTTGTGATTGTCGGTGAAGGGCAATTGGCTCTTGGGCGTGTAATAGATGTGCAACTTTGCGCCTCCGTTCCAGTCCTTGATGTTGTCACCTATCGAGAGGATGTTCTCCAGGACCTGCTGGCAGTTGGCCACATTGAGCTTGGCCGACACATAGTCGCCCTTGCTGAAGTCGACGGGCAGAAGGTCGGAGATGAACCGGTTGGGGTTGGTGGCGCTTTTGGCGGTTGCCTCGGTGTAATCGTCGTTGTGGAACGCCTTGTCCTTGTCCCACGCGAGGGTCTTCTGCAAGACACTTGATACACTCACCTCGAGGTAGGTGGCCCGGCTCTGGTTGACGCCTTGCGTGCTACCGATCTGGATGCTCTTGAGCGCGAGCAACGCTTGCAGGGCGCTGGCCGAATAGGTGGACTGCAACTCGCCGTTGACGAGCAGTCCCTTGGCCCCCACTTCGATCGAGAGGGCGTTGCTGGTGAGGGACAGTGACTGTTCCAACTTGTTGCTGTCACCGGGGCGGTTGGGGTTGTCCTTATAGTCGATGATGAGTTGGTGGGTGCTGGCCGTGTAATAGAAATGGAGGTTGACGGCCGTCGACGTCTCACCCCACACGCTGATCTCATTGCCCACCGAGAGGATGTTCTCGTTGGTTCCCGAGCAACCACTGAGGTTGATCTTGACCTTGACGCTCTGCGTCTGGAAGTCTATGGCGAAGTTGGTGGAGCCATCTTGGGCAAACATGAACTTATTGTTCTGCGCCGTGTAGTCACTGGTCATCGGCAGGGCGACCGTCGAGTAGCTTTCTGCTGCCGATAGGGGCAGGAGCATGGCGAACAGCGCCAAGAAAGTGGACAACGTATAGTGCCACTTGCCGATTACAAAAGCTTGTATGGTTTTTGTCATGGTTCTTCTTTTTTTCACGAACAAATCATTTTTCTTTCATTCCTCTATTTCACCACAATCTTCTTGCCGCCCATGAGGTAGACGCCAGGTGCCAAGCCTCGGGTGAAGGTGGCGTGGCGGCGAACCAGCGTGCCGTCGATGTGGTAGATGTCGACGGGAGCCGTGGCCATGGGAGCAGGCAGGCCGTCGATGCCCGTGGGCGTGTCGCCGTCCACGGAGAAGGTGAGCGGCTTGGCCGAGGCCCCTGTGCCATCGCCCACGATGAGATAGGCACGGTAGCCCTTCATCGGGAGCGTCGTGGTCTCCACGTGGTGCAACTTGTCATCACCCGTGAAGACATAAGAGCCATAAGGCACCATCGTCTTGACATACGATCCCGCATAGACTACGCCTTGCCGCTCGACGGTCGTGGGGCCTGTTGTGCGCTGCCAGGTGGTGGCGTCTATGGCTGCCAGGGTGTAAGTGTTCTCGGCGTTTGCGTAAGCCTCGGGCAAAAAGAGCAAGCAGGGCTGGCCGCCCTTGATGCCATCATCGGTAAGGTCGAACGACACCACGATGCCGTCATCATGGTCAGACACATTCTTGAGCTCGGCCACCTTCGCCTCGGCGCCCCAGATACGGGCCACCTCGTCGGCCGACAGGTCGAAGGGCAAGCAGAAGGAGTTCCAGCGCCCGGCGTTGAACTTGCGCAACAGGGTGACGTCCACCAGGGCCTTGCGCAAGGAGGGCTTGGTGTATGACGTGGTTGCCTCGTCGAGCGTGACGGCCTGCGGGCTGACATTGTCGCCTGTTTGCAGGATCATCCATTGGGCGGGTTCGAAGGAGACCGCCGGCAATGAATGGGTGGTGGCTAACCGCTCACTTTCGCCTGTCGAGGGATAGACAAACTGGTCGGCGTTGGCTCCGGCATCGATGCGGCCAACGGCATAGGTGTCGTCGGAGGTGGGGACAAGGGACCAACCGTTGCTGCCTGCTATGCTGTAGCGGCCGGTGGCAGGGTCCTGCTCTTGAAGCGTGAGACTGACGGGTGTGTCAGACAAGGTCGGTTTGCCGTCTGTCAGGGCAAGATACTTGTGTTGCGAAACGTTGAAGATGAAGACGGATGACACCAACAACGTGGATAAACTAATCATGGGAGTTTGTTTGCGTTAGTTGAAAGGATGAGGATGAGTGTGGTCTTGTTGGTCGTCCTCATCGTCTGCCCAACAATTGTGGCCAAAGGAGGTGTTGTCTTTGGCTCCTACCTCGATGTCGCTGCCATCCGTGATGGACGAACCTTCCTTGAAACTGACCGTGGTCAGGGTGTTGGAAGCATTCTGCAACATGATGGTTTCGGTACGGGGTGGTACGTATTTTTTGCGCATATGTGGCTTGATAAAACTGTTAGTTGATACGTGTTTACTGCAATGATGCAAAGATAAGTGTTTTCTTTATAATAAAGGTGTGTAAAAGGGAAAAAATCTTTCGAGTGAGATTTTGTCTCTCGAATATTTGTGTTTCTCAAAGAAAAAGCATAATTTTGAGAACGCTTTCACCAAATACTTAAATACACCTTTTGACCTATGGCTAACAACAACAAGATCATAGAGTGCGTGCCCAATTTCAGCGAGGGCCGCGACATGCAGAAAATCAATTCCATCGTCGACGCCGTGAAAAGCGTCAAGGGCGTGATGTTGCTCAACGTCGACCCGGGCGAGGCCACCAACCGGACGGTGGTGACCTTTGTGGGTGAGCCCGAGGCTGTCTGTGAGGCCGCCTTCCGTGCTGTGGCGCAGGCCGCTCGCGTCATTGACATGCGTGTGCACCACGGTGCCCACCCACGCATCGGCGCCACCGACGTGTTGCCACTCGTGCCCGTGAGTGGTGTGACGCTGGAGGAGTGCGCGCAGATGGCTCGACTGTTGGCCGAGCGCATCGCCACAGAGCTCCGCATCCCTTGCTACAGTTATGAGGCGGCGGCCTTCAAACCTGAACGCCGCAACCTGGCCGTGTGTCGAAAGGGTGAATATGAAGCCCTGGCCGACCGTGTGTCCAACCCAGACGAGGCACCCGACTATGGCGCACGGCCCTGGGACGAGGACATGGCGAAGAGTGGCGCCACCGTGGTGGGAGCACGCGACTTCCTCATCGCGGTCAACTTCAACCTCAACACGACATCCACACGCCGAGCCAACGCCATCGCCTTCGACGTCAGGGAGAAAGGCAGACCGATGCGCGAAGGGGGCAAACTGACGGGAAAGATCCTGAAGGACGCCAACGGCAAGACGCTCATGCAACCCGGAACACTGAAATACACGAAAGCCATCGGATGGTTTATCGACGAGTATGGCATCGCACAAGTGTCGATGAACATCACCAACATCAATGAGACTCCGCTCCACAAGGCCTTCGACGAGGTCTGCCGGGCTGCCGCTGCCAGGGGGTTGCGCGTCACGGGAACGGAGATCGTGGGCCTCATCCCCAAGCGGGTGCTCATCGAGGCGGGCATCCTCTACCTGGAGATGCAACAACGATCGGTGGGCGTGCCCGAGGAAGACTTGGTCAAGATTGCTGTGAAGTCGATGAGCCTCGACGACCTGCGGCCGTTCAACCCGCGAGAGAAAGTCATCGAATACCTCCTGGAGGACGCCACGCCTAAGAAATGTCTGGCCGACATGACGGTGAAGGAATTTGTGGAGGAGACCTCGCGAGAGAGTCCTGCGCCGGGCGGTGGCACCATCGCCGCCACGATGGGAGCTCTCGGAGCGGCACTCGGAGCCATGGTGGCCAACCTCTCCGCCCACAAGCGCGGATGGGACGACAGGTGGCAGGAGTTCAGCGTGATGGCCGAACGGGGGCAGAAGCTCATGACACAGCTCATGCATCTCATCGACGAGGATACTGACGCCTTCAACCAGATCATGGCGGCCTTTGGACTGCCGAAGGCCACCGAGGAGGAGAAGGCGGCCCGCACGGAGGCCATCCAGCGCGCCACACGCCATGCGGCGGAAGTGCCCCTGGAGACGGTGCGCCGCGCCTTTGAGGTGTTTGACCTCTGCCGTGCCATGGCACAAGAGGGCAACCCGGCCAGCGTGAGCGACGCGGGCGTGGGAGCATTGGCTGCACGAGCCGCTGTGAGAGGGGCTGCCTTGAACGTGAAGATCAACGCGGCCTCGCTCTTAGACAAGGCTGTGGCTGAAGCCCTCATTGGCGAAGCCAAGGCTAATGAAATGAAGGCGGAGAAACTGGAGAATGAAATTCTCGACATTGTGAACAGCAAGATCGGTGCTTAGGCTCCTCGGAAGCCATGCGTCAACGGGGCACCACCACAGCTACCTCGACACGACAAATAATCCATCTAACAACCACAAGGAGGATGAGTCACCGACGGTTTGTCCTCCTTATAATATACCACTAACCATGACCCTCGAAGAATTCCAGGCCGACATCAGAGCCGGCATACCCGACACCCTGCCAGCGTTGCAGGACTATGACTTCGCCATCAACCACGCGCCCAAGCGCAAGGACATCCTCACCAAGGAGGAGAAGCAATTGGCCCTGCGCAACGCCTTACGCTATTTTCCCCAACACCTGCACGCTGCCCTGGCACCTGAGTTTGCTGAGGAACTGCGCAAGTATGGCCGCATCTACATGTATCGCTATCGCCCGACCTATGAGATGAAGGCGCGGCCCATCAGCGAGTACCCGCACCGCTCCGAGCAGGCGGCGGCCATCATGCTGATGATACAGAACAACCTCGACCCAAGGGTGGCGCAGCACCCTCACGAACTCATCATCTATGGGGGCAATGGGGCCATCTTCCAGAATTGGGCCCAATACCGACTGGTGATGAAATACCTGTCGGAGATGACCGATGAGCAGACGTTGGTCATGTATTCGGGCCATCCGCTGGGCTTGTTCCCCTCGCACAAGCGAGCACCACGTGTGGTGGTCACCAATGGCATGGTGATCCCCAACTATTCGAAACCCGACGACTGGGAACGCATGAACGCCCTCGGCGTGAGCCAATATGGACAGATGACGGCTGGTTCATACATGTATATCGGACCGCAAGGCATCGTCCATGGCACCACCATCACGGTGCTCAATGCCGCCCGCAGGGTGATGGGCGACGCCTCACGACACGCGAAGAACGCCATCCCGTTGTTTGTGTCGAGTGGTCTCGGTGGCATGAGCGGTGCTCAACCGAAGGCCGGCAACATCGCTCATGTGGTGAGCGTGGTGGCCGAGATCAACCCGAAGGCGGCGCAGAAACGCTATGAGCAAGGATGGGTGGATGAACTCCACTATGGACTCGACGAACTGATGGGGGCCGTCAGACAAGCCTTGGCCGAGAGGCGAGTGGTGTCGATGGCCTATGTGGGCAACGTGGTCGACCTATGGGAACGACTGGCCAAGGAGGACATCGAGGTGAACCTCGGCTCCGACCAGACCTCGCTCCACAACCCGTGGGCGGGTGGCTACTATCCCGTGGGCATGACGCTCGACGAGAGCAAGCGCATGATGGCTGCCGACCCGGAGGAGTTTAAGAAACGGGTGGAGGCGTCGTTGCGCCGCCAGGTGGCCGCCATCAACCAGTTGGCCGACCGCGGCATGTATTTCTTCGACTACGGCAACGCCTTCCTCTTGCAGTCGAGTCGCGCCGGCGCCGACATCATGCAGGCCGACGGCACGTTCCGTTACCCGTCGTATGTGCAAGACATCATGGGACCGATGTTCTTCGACTATGGCTTCGGCCCATTCCGCTGGGTCTGCACGTCCTGCGACCCAGCTGACCTGGCGCTGACCGACCAACTGGCACTCAACGTGCTGGAAGAGGAACGGAGCCATGCGACGGAAGACATCCAGCACCAGTTGGACGACAACATCCACTGGATACGCGAGGCTGGCAAGAACCATCTCGTGGTGGGCTCGCAGGCTCGCATCCTCTATGCCGACTGCGAGGGACGCACCAAGATTGCCCTGGCCTTCAACGAGGCGGTGCGCGACGGTCGCCTGAAGGCGCCTGTGGTGCTGGGACGCGACCACCACGACGTCAGCGGAACGGATTCGCCCTTCCGCGAGACGAGCAACATCTACGACGGTTCACAATATTGTGCCGACATGGCCGTGCAAAACGTCATTGGCGACTCCTTCCGTGGGGCGACATGGGTGAGCTTGCACAATGGCGGCGGCGTGGGCTGGGGCGAGGTCGTCAATGGCGGCTTCGGCATGGTCGTCGACGGTAGTGCCGAGAGCGACCAGAACATCCAGGAGATGCTCTTCTGGGACGTGAACAACGGCATCGCTCGCCGTTCATGGGCCAGAAACGGCGGTTCGATGAATGCCATACGCCGACAGATGGAGCGCACGCCCAACCTGCAAGTCACCATGCCCAACCTCGTGGACGACGACATCATCAACCATTCATTCTAACCTGAAACAAACACCATTATGGCCAACATCCATGAAATCAGCGCCGGTCACCTCACGCTCGACACCGTGTGGGAGATCTTGCGCGGCAACTACAAACTGAAACTCGGTGAAGACTCGCGCAACCGCATCGTGCGCTGTCGCGAATACCTCGACAAGAAGATTGCCTCGTCAGAGACGCCTATCTATGGCGTCACCACGGGCTTTGGCTCGCTCTACAACATCTCCATCGGCGGGGACCAACTCTCACAACTGCAAATCAACCTGATGATGAGTCACGCCTGCGGCATCGGAGACCGCGTGCCCAACGAGATCGTGAAACTGATGATCCTGCTGAAGATCCAGTCGCTATCCTATGGTTACTCGGGATGCAAGCTCGACACCGTGGAGCGGCTCATCGACTTCTTCAACAACGATATCTTCCCCATCGTCTACATGCAGGGCTCTGTGGGCTCATCGGGCGACCTTGTGCCCCTGGCTCATCTCTGCCTGCCTCTTGTGGGCCTGGGAGAAGTGGAATATAAGGGCCAGCGCATGAGTGGCGCACAACTCTTGCAGACCATGGGATGGGAACCCATCAAACTGGCATCGAAGGAAGGACTGGCGCTGCTCAATGGCACGCAAAACATGGGCGCTTTCTGTTGCTGGGGCATCATCCAGGCCACCAAACTGTCTAACTGGGCCGATTATATTGCAGCCATGTCGCTCGACGCCTATGACGGGCGCATCGAACCATTCTACCACGCTGTGCACGCCGTGCGACCCCATCAGGGGCAGATGGACACGGCCGACCACATATCGCATATCCTGGAGGGAAGCGAACTCATAGGGCAACCCAAGCACCACGTGCAGGATCCATACTCATTCCGTTGCATCCCGCAGGTGCATGGTGCCGTGAAAGACACCGTGCGCTATGTGCAGCAGGTGACGGATGTGGAGATCAATGCCACGACGGACAACCCGACGGTGGTGCCCGACGAGGACATGGTCATCTCGGCTGGCAACTTCCACGGTGAGCCCATCGCCCTGCCCATGGACTTCCTGGCCATCGCCATGTCGGAACTGGCCAACATCTCGGAGCGACGCATCTACAAACTGGTGTCGGGCACGCGAGGCCTGCCCAGTTTCCTGGTGGCCAACCCGGGCGTGAACAGCGGTTTCATGATCACCCAATACACCGCTGCGAGCATCGTGAGCCAGAGCAAGACGCTCTGCATGCCCTCGTCGGTGGACAGCATTCCAACGTCGCAAGGGCAAGAGGACCATGTGAGCATGGGCGCCAACGCTGGCACCAAACTCTACAAGGTCATCCTCAACACGGAGCGTGTGCTGGCCATCGAACTGTTTAATGCGGCGCAGGCGCTGAACTTCAGGCGCCCCCTGAAGTCATCGCCCATCATCGAGAAGATCTACAACGACTATCGCAAGGTGGTGCCCTTCATCGACAAGGACACGGTGATGTATCCGCTCATTGCCAAGTCGGTGGACTTCTTGCGAACGGAGTCATTGGAATAACAACTGACCATCATGCGCACAATCATCACCAACATCAAGACGCTGTATGGTCTGCGGCCTGTCTCATGTCTGCGCCTCAGTGGCGCAGACATGAGTCATCCTTTTTCTTTGGACAACGCCTGGCTGGCGCTGGTAGACGGAAGGGTGGAGGATTATGGACCCATGACAACCTTTCCACATGACCAACACGCTGACAAGACCATCGATGCCCACGGTGGACTGGTGTTGCCGGCGTTTTGCGACAGTCACACGCATCTGGTCTACGCGGGCAGTCGTGAGCACGAATGGGAGGACAAGATACGCGGACTGAGCTATGCGGAGGTAGCCCGACGGGGTGGGGGCATCCTCAACTCAGCGGACCTGCTACACCAAACATCCGAGGAGGAGCTCTTCCGACAAGCCATGGAACGCATGCACGAGATCATGGACAAGGGCACTGGGTGCGTGGAGATCAAGAGTGGCTACGGACTGAACACAGCCGATGAGCTCAAGATGCTCCGCGTCATCAGGCGCATCAGCGAGTGTGTGCCCATCCGGGTGGTGAGCACCTTCCTGGGCGCCCATGCCGTGGCCCGCAACTACCTGGGCCGGCAGGCGGAATATGTGGATCTTGTCATCCGGGAGATGTTGCCTGAGGTGGCCAAGGAGAAATTGGCCGATTTCATCGATGTCTTCTGCGACCAAGGCTTCTTCACGCCAGAGGAGACCGACCGGATGCTCACGGCCGCCGACAAATATGGCTTGAAGCCGAAGGTGCATGTGGACGAACTGGCTTCGTGTGGGGGCTTGCAGGTCTGCGTCCGCCATCATGCGGTGTCGGTCGACCACTTGGAAAACATGAACGAAAAAGACATCCCTCTGCTTCGGGATAGCGACACCATGCCAACACTTCTGCCAGGCACCTCGTTCTTCTCCAATATGCCTTATGGCAAGGGACGCTCCATGATCGACCACGGATTGCCCGTGGCCTTGGCCAGCGACTACAACCCTGGTTCCACGCCGTCGGGCGACATGCGCTTTGTCATGTCGTTGGCTTGCATGAAGATGCGACTTTTGCCTATCGAGGCGCTCAACGCAGCAACCATCAATGGCGCGGCAGCCATGGGTCTCTCCACCACACATGGCAGCATCAGAAAAGGCACACGACCAGGTGTCATCATGACCAAGCCCATCCCATCGCTGGCCTATCTGCCTTATGCCTACACCACACCATGCATCGCACGTACTTTCTTCTGATAGCAAGGAGATAGCAGTCTGCTGGCCACAAGGCAGATGGGGCTCTTACAAAGTTTTGGTTACTCGGTTCCATGTGATAGTGATTTTTCTACAATAAATAGGGAATTTCCTATTGCGAGAATGGCGTTCTTTTCCTATATTTGCAACAGATAGGTGGTCGTGGGGGGATAATGCCTCCCGCCACCGAAAGGCAACCTGCCTACCAACAACATGTGTAACATACCTAATTATTGCAACTATGAAGGAGAAAGACAAAATTTTCAGTGCTGCCATCATAGCGCTTGGCATCATTGTGTTGGGCTTGTTTTTGAAAGCTGGAATGGACAATTTCACGGAGAAAGATCGCAAGGTGACCGTGAAAGGGCTAGCGGAGTCGGAGGTCAAGGCCGACAAGGTCACATGGCCCATCGTCTCAAAGGAATTGGGCAATGACCTGCCCGAGCTCTACGACAGAATAGCGCAGAAGCAACAGACCATCAAGCGGTTTCTGATGGCCAACGGCATCACGGCCAATGAGATAACGGTCAACGCCCCGCAAGTGGTGGATCTTTCGGCCGAACAATACGTTGCCAATACCAAGCCCTACCGATACAACATCACACTGGTCATCACCGTCACCTCGAAACATGTGGATCGCGTACGGAGCATCATCGCACGACAAGGCGAACTGCTGAAACAGGGCGTGGCCATCGTTACGGGCGACTACAACAACCAGGTGACCTACGAACTGGAGTCGTTCAAGAAGATGAAGCCCAAGATGATGACTGAGGCCATCGAGAACGCCCAACAGACTGCGCAACAGTTTGCCAAGAACAGCCAGTCGAAGCTCAACAAGATCGTCAGCGCCGACCAAGGACAGTTCTCCATCGACAACCGCGACGAAAACACGCCATGGATCAAACGCGTCAGAGTGGTGACCACCGTCACCTATTCATTGAAGGATTGACACGTAGGCGTGCAACTATCGGAGCGCTCTCTGCTGTCAGGCAGCGGAAAGCGCTCTGTTAATTGAACAACATTACAAAACACAATAGCATGAAAGTATTATTAGTCAGCGCCAGTCCTCGGCGCCAAGGTAACACCTACACCGCGCTGAGCGAGGTGGCAAAGACACTCGAACAAGACGGCATTGAGGCCGAAGTGGTGGAGATAGGCGCCAAGCCCATTCGCGGATGCATAGCCTGCAACAAGTGCAGACAAGATGCCAACAACCATCGTTGCGCCTTCGACGACGACATGGTGAACACCATCTCCGCCAAGGCAGAAATGGCCGACGCCTTCGTCTTCGGTTCTCCTGTCTATTACGGACAGCCCAACGGCAGCGCGCTCTCGCTCATCCAACGCCTGCTCTACAGCAATGGAGGGGCGTTCTCCTACAAGCCGGTGGCCAGCGTTTGCGTGTGCAGGAGAGGTGGTGCCGACACAGCCTACCAGACGCTCAACATGATGTTTGAGATGATGAACATGCCCATCATCACCTCGCAATACTGGAATATCGCCTACGGTCGCGAACCCGGACAGGCCGCGCAAGACATCGAGGGCATGCAAACGATGAGAACCCTGGCCCACAACATGTCGTGGATCTTGAAGAAGTTTCACGGGGTGACCACTACGGAGCGCCCGGAAAAAGAATCCGCATGGACGCCCCTGAACTTCATCCGATAACCCCAGCACAGAAGAAAAGACAAGTCCAAAAGGAAGATCAGAAAATCATAGGACATGAACAATACAACCGAAATCGAAGAAAACGATACAGCAGGCAAGCTCAAAATCGTGGAAGGCAAGATGCCCTTCATGGGTTTTGAGACTTACTACAGGATTGTTGGCGAGCCAACGGGCTTGGCTCCGCTGCTCCTCATCCACGGAGGACCAGGTTCAACCCACAATTACTTTGAGGTGCTCGACGACCTGGCCTTGACCACCGGTCGCCAAATCATCAGTTATGATCAGTTGGGTTGTGGCGAGAGTTTTGTCGAGGGACATCCCGAGCTGTGGACCTTGCAAACTTGGGAAGATGAATTAGAGGCATTGCGCAAGCATCTCCACCTCGACCGCGTGCACCTCTTGGGACAATCATGGGGCGGCATGCTCATCATTGCCTACCTTGTGGATCGGCAACCGGAAGGCATCGAGTCGGTCGTCTTGTCAAGCACGTTGTCGTCGAGTGCGCTATGGAGCCACGAGCAGCAACGCCTGATCTCCTTCATGCCCGAAGCCGAGCAGCAAGCCATTGCGCGAGCGGTGAAGACCGGAAACTTTGAAGATCCCGCCTACTTGAAGGCCAACGACCACTACACGGCACTTCATGCCGACGAGATCACGGAGTCGACACCCGAATGTTTCCGGCGCAAGAAGCGGTTTGGCATGGAGTCGTACGTGGCGGCCTGGGGCCCCAATGAATACACGCCTACCGGTAGCCTGAAGGACTTCGAGTATACCGACCGTCTCGGAGAGATAAAGACCAGCGCGCTCATCATCAGCGGCACCAATGACGAATGCACACCGCTCATCGCCAAGACGATGGCCGACCACATTCCCAACGCCAAATGGGAACTCCTCGATGGGGCACGCCACATGACCTTTATCGATCAAACCGAAAACTACAAACGACTCTTGACCGGATGGCTGCAAGACCGCATCTGATCATCACAAGAGCGAGATCTTATAACAAGAAAAAATCCATTAGCCTCTCATCGGACAGGAAAGCCGATAGCAGCTAAGGGATTTTTATTGTTTATGCGTGGAAAGCCAACAGGTTCTGATACCTGCGCTTCATCATCCTTTGATAAATATTGCGGAGCCAGAGCTTATGGCTGGCGATGAAAACTACGCCAATGAGCATCATGATGAGCCATGCCACATAGTCGGGCAGGAAAGCCTCGAGCAACGATATGAGTATCATCGGGACGATGAACGACACCATTTCAACCACAATCTGCACAGCGTTGTTCTCCATGCCGCTCTTGCCGATAAACGACTCATTGAGCGGGAGCTTCTGCTTGTTGTAAACCGCCAATTGCATGAGGATGCAATATTGGAAGCCTGCGGTGAAGGTGCCGTAAGACAGCAACATCAGGATGCTCCACTTACCCATGAACACCATGGGCAGCATGAGCACAAATGGGAAGACAAGCAACGCACAGAAGAAATAATATTTGGCCCTCAACAGCAAGAGGATATTCTCCTTGTGAACCATCAAGGCATCAATATAATTGGCCTCGTAGGACATCACACGGATGAGCAACATGGCACCGAAGATCACAAAATCGTAGAAGCACCAGAAGTTGACCATGGCCTTGCTGTCATAAACATCCGTGAATGAGATGATCAGGCTCAGCATCAACACGATGACCATGGCAAAGACAAAGGACTTTCGCGGGTTCTTGTTGCGGATGAGCGATTTGATTTCTATCTTGATGTATTCACCGATCTCGCCAAACTTGTTGAGTGAGGAGAAGGTGCTGACGTTCTTGATCTTCGTGATCTTCTGTTTGCCCATCTCGCGCCATACGTTGTTGTATTGCAACCGTCGATTGACCATCACAAGGCCGACGAGCACCAGCAGGGCGACCAAGTGAGGCAGGATGTTGCCATGTTCCAAGCCTGAGCCGATAGAGGCATAGCAGTCGAAGAAAGATGTGAAGTCGCCAAAAATCCACACGCTGAACACGCCCAAGTAGACGGCAATGGGCAATGCCCACCACAACAAGTTGCCCATCACCAGCGTGCGACAGATGGCGTACCACTGGCTATCGGCCAAGATCACCAAGTAATAGAGCAACAGCATCGACAAGGTGGGCAACACGCCAAAACTGAAGACCACCGACATCAAGCTGAACGGCACCAGGAACGCAAACCAGATGAGGTTGCCCCAACTCAGCAACGATGTGAGCAAGAAACTGTCGATGCACGCATAGCGAGGCAAGGGGAGCAACACGTAAGGTTTGATGATCTGCGAAGGGGTCTGCTGAGCGATGAACCTCACCCAAAAGTCAATGGTCATGATGAAAGGCAATGCGCCAAAGATATACTCCAACGACGTTTGACTGTTCGATTTGTTGGCGGCGAGCGCCAGCAAGATGGAGAACATCACCAGGTAGAGGACCATCAGTACCATGAAAAAGCCGATGACCCAACGAGCCACCTTATTGGCATAGAACATAGGATCGCGGCGTTCTGCCAACTGGCGATGCTGTCTCAGCAACTTAAACAGTTGGAAGAAAGAGAGGTTCGGGTTCAGGGCGTTATAATGCATGTTGCGTAGGTATTATCGCAGGTCAACGACCTCAGCGGATGGGAAATCTTTTTGCTTGAATGTAAAGGTGCTGTTGGGCAGGCTCTTCGCCTTGAAGCCAGAGACCGAGATGGTGGTCCAGGAGCCATTCTCCTTCATCTTCACCATACTCGGCACATACGTCTTGCTGTTGACCGTCAGGTAGATTTCCTGCACGGCCTGGCGCTTGTTCTGCGCAGTCATGTGCACCACCTGGTTGGCACCCTTGGTCGTCACACCCAGGTTGTAACCACTCTTATAGAGCGTGATAAAAGCGTAGGGGTTCATCCGCAAGCGCTGAGCGGCGGAAGGAGTCGAGACGTTCACTTCGTTGGTCGACTTCAGATAGCTCCACTGCGTCTTGCCATTATACCAGACGATGGCCTTCGGAGTGCTGGCGTGAAACATGGCGCCCTTGATGGCAATGGTGCCCGAGGTGGTTCCAATCTTTCCACCCGACACGGTGAAGTTGGCCGAAGCACCCTTCTTGTTACCCACGACCGCAGCCGTCTTGTCGAGCACCTTACGCGCCAGCGTGGGGTTCTGCGCATAAGCGCCTATTGTCTGTAAAAGTGCCAGGAGCAGCACAACAAATGTTTTCTTCATTTCTTATATTACTTTGGTTCCTGCGAACATAACGAGCCGAGGGCACCAGATGTTACTTTCTTTAAGTTGCTTTAACGCCTATCCGCGGTTTCCGTGCACCTGCGCCAGTGTCACGTTGAGCGTGTTCTCGTCGGCGATGAGCACCTCGCGAGGCTTCGAGCCTTGCGCCGCACCCACGATGCCCGCAGCCTCGAGCTGGTCCATGAGGCGGCCTGCACGGTTGTAGCCGATGGAGAACCGACGCTGTATCATGCTCGTAGAACCTTGTTGGGTGATGACGATCGCGCGTGCCGCCTCGTCGAAGAAAGTGTCGAGACTGCCCAGGTTCGATTCGCCACCGGCACCACCAGCGCCACCCTGAGGATCGTCGGGCTCGGGCAGTTCCATCGGGTCCGTCGGACCAGGTTGGTCGGCGATATGATCGTTGATGGCCTCGATCTCCGGCGTGTCGATGAAGGCACATTGCACACGCACAGGATCACCACCTGAGAGGAACAGCATGTCGCCGCGTCCCACCAGTTGTTCGGCCCCCGTACGGTCGAGGATGGTGCGCGAGTCGATTTGTGAAGCCACACGGAAAGCCATGCGGCCAGGGAAGTTGGCCTTGATGTTACCTGTGATAATCTTCGTCGTCGGGCGTTGGGTGGCAATGATCATATGTATGCCGACCGCACGCGCCAACTGTGCGATGCGGGCGATAGGCTGTTCAATCTCCTTGCCCGCCGTCATGATGAGGTCGCCAAACTCGTCGATGATCACAACGATATAGGGCATGTATTCATGGCCATCGGAGAAGTTGAGACGGTGGTGTATGAACTTGTCGTTATACTCATCAATCTTCTTCACCTGCGCCTTCTTGAGCAAGTCATAGCGGTGGTCCATCAACTTGCAGAGCGAGTTGAGCGTGCGCACCACCTTCTGCACATCCGTGATGATGGGCTCATCCTCGTTTTCGGGCAGCGCGGCCATATAGTGGGGCGTGATCTTGCTGTAGACGCTAAACTCCACCTTCTTCGGGTCAACCAGCACGAACTTCAGTTCGTTAGGGTGTTTCTTATATAATAAGGAGGTGATGATGGCATTCAAGCCCACCGATTTACCCATGCCCGTTGCTCCAGCCACCAGCAGGTGAGGTATCTTGGCCAAGTCGACCATGAACACCTCGTTGGTGATGGTCTTGCCAAGGGCCATGGGGAGCGCCATCTTCGTGGTCTGGAACTTCTTCGAGTTGAGCACGCTCTCCATCGAGACGATCTGCGGATTCTTGTTAGGCACCTCGATGCCGATGGTACCCTTGCCGGGTATGGGGGCGATGATGCGGATGCCGAGGGCCGAGAGGCTCAGGGCGATGTCGGCTTCAAGACCACGTATCTTGCTGATGCGCACACCCTCAGCCGGCGTGATCTCATAGAGCGTCACTGTGGGGCCGACGGTGGCGTTGATCTTGCTGATCTGCACGCCAAAGCTGTTGAGCACCTCGATGATGCGGGCGTTGTTGGCCTTGATCTCGTCCATGTCGATGCTGGAGTTGGTGTCATACTTCTTGAGCAGCGTCAGCGTCGGGAACTTATATCGCGCGTAGGGGTCCCAGGGGTTGATCGGAGCCTGCGGGCGGTTCTCGTCGCCCACGGTGTTACCCGTTGCCTTGTCTTCCTCATCGGTTTTCTCAATGATGAGCGAGGCCTCGTCATCCTTCACCTCGTTGGCGTTGGTGACGTGCAGGGTGGTGTCCTCGTCGCCTGTCGTGGCAGGCTGCTGGCCTTGCGTCGTGTCCGTCAGGTCGAGCACCTGTGGCTTGTCGTCCTCCTCGTCGTTGGCAGCCTCCGACACCACGGGCGCCACGGGATCGTCATCGGCGTAGGTAGCCTCAGGCTCCGGCTCAGCGTCACCCGTGTTGTCGGTCACGGTGAACTTCACCTTGTTGCGGATGTATTTCACTGGGTTAAGTGCTTTTCTCACCACCTCGATCGTTTCCGACGTGAGATAGGTGAGAAACGCCAGCGCCACCACCAACAGCACAGCGGTCAGTCCGGGAGGTCCGATGAGGTTCTCCAGAAACTGCTTGCACAGCAGTCCGTTGGCGCCGCCCGGATTAAACACCATGTCGCCAGCAAAGGGCGAGAGGAATGTGGCCAGTGCCAAGGAGCTCCACAGCATGATGATGGCCAGACACAAGAACCACTTCAGCAGGTTCACGCTGTAGACATGCATCAACTTCAGGGCCGCCAGGACAAAGAAGAAGGGGATGAGGAAAGCCGGGAAACCGAAGTTGACCGTGATCAGATAATACGATGCCAAGGCACCGATGGAACCGCAATAATTTGCAAATTCATGGTGCTGGTTCAGCCATTCGCCCGGGCGCATGTTCTCCAGCGTGCTTTGGTCCACCTGCCCCGTGTTGAGATACGACACCATGGCGATGATGGTCACCACCGCCAAGGCAAGTAACAAAAGTCCTGTGAAAAAGCCCGTAGTCTCGCTTTCCAATATATTTCGTAAGCCGATAGCGTAGCCGAACGACTTCGACTTGCTCTCAGTTTTCTTTTTTCTCATTTTGATCGTAGTTTTATTTGTTGCAAAATTAATAGATTTTACCGTAAAATCAAAGGAATTTTCTCCAATAGTTTGTTAAAAATGGAAAGAAGTGCCTCGCTCCTTTGCGAACGCTTTCCAAAACCCACACTCAGTGCCCCATCGCTATTTATGACATCGCCGTAACCTAATTAATATGAAAAGACATTCCCTCGGCATCAGCCTCCGAAATAGCGCAAAAGTGAAATTTTTGCAACCCGCGATGTATAATTCATGCCAAATCATGTGAAAGTTTCATAACTTTTTTATACTTTTGCAAGCTGATAGAAGAGAAAATGAAGAAGACGCTTTACAACAAGTTCGACAAGAAGGCCATCACAGGCTTGCCACAAGTGAAGTTCCCGGGTAGGATCATCTCCATCATTTCGCCGGGTGAAACACAAAAAGCCGTAGACTACCTTCTTTCAAGTGACATTCTCGGGGTCGACACCGAGACGAAGCCCGCTTTCCACAAAGGCGAACACCACAAGGTGTCGCTGCTGCAGGTGTCTAACCGCACCACTTGTTTTCTCTTCCGACTCAACCTCACTGGCATCACGCCTGCCATCAAGCAGCTCCTGGAGGACACCACGGTCAAGAAGATCGGTCTCTCGTGGCACGACGACATCCGTGGTCTGGAGGAGCGCGAAAAGTTCAAGCCGGGCTTATTCATCGACCTGCAAGACATCGTGCCAAAACTCGGCATTGAAGACCTGAGCTTGCAAAAACTCTACGCCAACATTTTCCACCAAAAGATATCCAAGCGCCAGCGGTTGTCCAATTGGGAGGCGCCGCTCCTCGACCCGAAACAACGCCAGTATGCGGCCATCGACGCGTGGAGCTGCATCCTGCTTTATGAGGAGATCCTCCGCCTGCACACCACAAAGGAATTTGAGCTGGTGCGTGTGCCCGAGCCCGTGTTGCCTGCCCCCAAGGAGGTCGAGGATCATGAGGTCGAGAATGACGACAAGAAATATAACGAAGCACAATAACACGCCATGTACAAGAACGTTTATCTGAAAAGAGGCAAGGAAGAGTCATTGCAACGCTTCCACCCATGGATTTTCTCTGGCGCCATCCAGCGTGCCGACGACGGCATCGAGGAGGGCGACACGGTACGCGTCATCACCCATTCGGGCGATTTCATCGCTGTTGGCCACTATCAGGTGGGCAGCATCGCCGTGCGCGTGTTGTCGTTCAGCGACATCACCATCGACGCATCGTTCTGGCACGAGCGGCTGGCCGCCGCGCTGACCATGCGCCAACGCATTGGCATCGCCGACAATCCGCAGAACAACACCTACCGACTGGTACATGGCGAGGGCGACTGGTTGCCCGGCTTGGTTATCGACTGCTATGGCCCAACGGCCGTCATGCAGGCCCACAGCGTGGGCATGCATCGTTGTCGCATGGACATCTGCCAGGCGCTCACCGACGTGATGGGCGACCGCATCCACCAGGTCTACTACAAGAGTGAGACCACTCTGCCCTACAAGGCCCACCTCGAGGAAGAAGACGGCTTCATCTTCGGACACACCGACGACAATGTGGCTGTGGAGAACGGCTTGAAGTTCCATGTCGATTGGTTGCGCGGCCAGAAGACGGGTTTCTTCGTTGACCAGCGCGAGAACCGCTCGTTGCTCGAACACTACGCCAAGGGCAAGTCGGTGCTCAACATGTTCTGCTACACGGGAGGCTTCTCGGTCTATGCCATGCGTGGTGGCGCAGCCTGCGTCCACTCTGTCGACAGCAGCGCCAAGGCCATCGAGATCACCAACAGCAACGTGGCGCTCAACTTCCCCGGCGATGCCCGTCACGAGGCATTCTGCGAAGATGCCTTCCGCTTCCTGGAGGGTCGTAGCGACAAGTATGACATCGTGGTGCTCGACCCGCCCGCCTTCGCCAAGCATCGTGCTGCGCTCCACAATGCCCTGAAGGGCTACATCCGTCTCAATGCCAAGGGTCTCCGCCTCGTCAAGGAGGGCGGTCTGCTGTTCACCTTCAGTTGCTCGCAGGCGGTCAGCAAGGATCAGTTCCGCAGCGCCGTCTTCACGGCTGCCGCACAGTCGGGCCGCAAGGTGCGCATCCTGCACCAGCTCCACCAGCCCGCCGACCATCCCATCAACATCTACCATCCTGAGGGCGAGTACCTCAAGGGACTGGTGCTTTATGTGGAATAACCCTGGAAGGCCATGCGCCTGCCAATTCCTTTGATGAAATGACAAACGTCTTTGAACAAAAGATAGCCAACACCATCAGCCGTCACGACCTATTGTGTCGTGACGGCTTTTATGTTGTCGCCCTGTCGGGTGGCCCCGACAGCGTGGCGCTGCTGCGCGCCCTCGTGTCGCTGGGCTATCGCATCCATGCTGCCCATTGCAACTTCCACCTGCGTGGGGAGGAAAGCGACCGCGATGAACATTTCTGCGAAAAGCTATGCAGCGAAATGCGCATACCGCTCCATCGAATACACTTTGACACAGTGGCTTACGCCTCGTTGCATCAAGTTTCCATTGAGATGGCTGCCCGTACGCTGCGCTACCGCTATTTTGCTGACCTTTGTCGCGACATCGAGGCCGACGGCATCTGTGTGGCCCACCACCGCGACGACCAGGTGGAGACCATCCTCCTCAATATCATCCGGGGCACGGGCATCGGTGGGTTGCAGGGCATGAAGTGGCGCAATGGCAACATCCTCCGGCCCATGCTTGGCGTGTCGCGCCAAGAGGTACTCGACTACCTCGATGGTTTGCAGCAAGACTATGTGGTCGACCACACCAACCTTGAGGACGACGTGCAGCGCAACAAGTTGCGGCTGAACATCATACCACTCCTGGAGGGCATCAATCCTGCGGTGAAAGACAACATCCTGCACATGGCGGCTCATGTGGCAGAGGCCGACATGATCGTCAGCCAAGCGCTCGAAGAACAGACGAAACGTGTCTGCGACAACAAGCCACAAGAAGCGTTGGCGCTCTGCATAGACCTTGCAGAGTTGGGCAGGCAACCCTCACCAGAGCACCTTCTGTGGCACTTGATGAAGCCTTACGGTTTTCATCGAACGGACATTGGCGAAATGGTTGAAAACCAAACGGTTGGCAACACATGGCTCAACGAGCAATGGGTGGCCTTTGTTGACCGAAATCATCTCTGTGTGACGAGTAGGGAAGAGTGGGAGAGGGCGCTCGCCCCGCTGCGCCTTCCCGAATGTGGCACCTACGTGGCACGCCTCGGCAATGAAGAACACCGCCTTTCACTACGCATGGAGGAAGAGCACTTGGAACCCTCTCGCAAGCCCAACGAGGCGACACTCGATGCCGACCGCGTGGCGTTTCCCCTCACCCTGCGCGCCGTGCAAGCTGGCGACCGCTTTGTGCCCTACGGCATGAAAGGCTCCAAGCTGGTGTCCGACTACCTCAAGGATCTGAAAGTTGCCATGCTTGAGCGGCGACGCCAGTTGGTTGTGGCAGATGCGTCGGGGGCCATCGTGTGGCTCGTGGGTCGACGAGTGGACAACCGTGTGGCGCTGACGCCCGGTGTCACACGACGGGTACTGTCACTTAAATGGACGTGAAATAATCGAAAGATTGTGCAAAAAACGGTCGTCTTTCGCACGGAAAAGAGAAGAAATGGGTAATTTTGCATAACAGAAACACAAAATATACTATTGCGCTATGTTCACAGAAGCAGACAAGAAACAGATTGAGGGCCGCGGCATGACCGTGGCTCAAGTGGAGCACCAGCTCGTCCAGCAAAAGGAAGGGTTCCCCTTCCTGAAGATCGAGGCGGCCGCAGCCGTCGGAAAGGGCATCATCGCTCCCGATGAGAACGCACAGAAAGAAGCCGAAAAGGCATGGGAAGACTATAAAAAGGAAGGTCACAAGGTGGTGAAGTTCGTGCCCGCGTCGGGTGCTGCCAGTCGCATGTTCAAGAATATGTTTGCCTTCCTCAACGCTGACTACGACGCGCCGCAGACAGATTTCGAGAAGACATTCTTCGACAATATCAAGAAGTTCGCTTTCCGCAAGGCCCTGTGCCAGAAATGTCATGAAAACAATGGCAAGAGCGTGAAGGAGCTCATCGCCGATGGCAACTACAAGGCTGTGGTGGCCAACATGCTCACCGCTGAGGGACTGAACTACGGTCAACTGCCCAAAGGCCTTTTGTTGTTCCACGACTACGAGGATGGTCCGCGCACACCGATGGAGGAGCACCTCGTGGAGGCGGCGCTCTATGCCAGCAGCCATGGCGAGGCCAATGTCCACTTCACCGTGAGTCATGACCACCTGCAACTCTTCGAACAGCGCGTGGCGGAGAAGAAAGACTACTATGAGAAGAAGTTTGGTGTGAAGTACAACATCTCGTTCTCCGAGCAGAAGCCAAGCACCGACACCATCGCCGCCAACCCCGACGGCACGCCCTTCCGCAACGAGGATGGCACTTTGCTCTTCCGTCCCGGAGGCCACGGCGCTCTCATCGAGAACCTCAACGACATTGATGCCGACGTCATCTTCGTGAAGAACATCGACAATGTGGTGCCCGACCACTTGAAGCAGACCACCGTCCTTTGGAAGCAAGTTATCGCCGGCGTCTTGGTGGAGATGCAGCGTAAGGCATTTAACTACCTGAATATCTTAGACTCAGGTCGTTATAATCATGAGAAACTTGAAGAGATTATCCGCTTCGTGCAGCGTGACCTCTGCTGCCGGAAGGCCGACATCAAGGAATTGGAAGATGCCGAACTGGTGTGTTATCTCAAGCAGAAGCTCAACCGTCCGATGCGCGTCTGTGGCGTTGTGAAGAACGTGGGCGAGCCCGGTGGCGGTCCGTTCCTGGCCTACAACCAGGACGGGACGGTCAGCCTGCAAATCCTGGAGAGCAGTCAGATCGACAAGAACAACGCCGAGTACATGAAGATGTTCGCCAGCGGCACTCACTTCAACCCGGTCGACCTTGTCTGCGCCACGAAGGACTATAAGGGCCACGCCTTCAACCTTCCGCAGTATGTGGACCACCAGACCGGTTTCATCAGTTCGAAGAGCAAGAACGGCAAGGAACTGAAAGCCCTCGAGTTGCCTGGCCTGTGGAACGGCGCCATGAGCGACTGGAACACCATCTTCGTAGAGGTGCCCCTCGCAACGTTCAATCCTGTGAAGACCGTCAACGACCTGTTGCGCGACAGCCACCAAGGCAACTGCGCACCTCATAGCTGCAAATAGGCTATCAGCCCACAAGCGGCCAACCACAAAGCCCAACACAATCATCATCGGCGTGTCAAATTTCGATGATGTTTGCGTTGGGCTTTTTATATGTCTTCGCCTCTCGTTTTGTAATGAATATTCTGAAAAAACAGGTACCTGGCGACTGCACCTTCTAGAGAAAAATAAACGGGGTTTGTCCGATTAAATTTCGTTAAAAGTCTTAATGGTGGTTAATTTGTATAAAATTGTTCGGCGAAAGAGGCCTTATCGAGTTGCGATAGATATCGAATCGAGACTCGATAGATATCTTATCGAGACTCGATAGATGCCTAACGGAGACTCGATAAGATATCTATCGCAAAACTATGAGTATTCGCAAAGTTTTCCAAAGGGCATATTTTCTCTTATCGCACTGAATATCAGCTATTTGCGCAAAACCCTCCCAGAATCGCGTATTTGCGAGCAAAAGTAGTCGTGATTGATTTCAAGCGATTCTCAGAAGACCTTTTGTCAAAAAAGATAATTTATTTATTACATGTCATCCAGCCGTTTGATATCAATTTGTCAATTGACTATCTTCAGCACATGTGAGATGCGCCTTGTTATCCATTCAAGCTCCATGATTCGATGAATGTTATTTTCAACTATAACTGTGGTTATGATAAATAGGCAATTCCATAGCCCCATGTGGCCAAACCGGTTGCCCCATGGAATGCATTTACAACTTCTCTTCCAACATAAACAAAGCTTGCGTCATGTCTTCCGCAAATCGACTGTGCGTCATGAGGAAGTCGGAGCGTCCTTGGGACAAGCAATGATAAAGATCGCGGTCCATTGAGTCGACATACGAACTGATGGCGTACTCGATGTCGTCGCGTTGCGAAGGAATGGTTGAATGGGCATAGATGCGCCATTTCTGGTGGAAAAAGGCATAGGCCGAGGCCACGCTGTCGGGACTGATGGGCATGATGATTATATTTTAATTGCAAAAGTAGGAAAAAACAAAGCCGCACGCAAAACAATTTGCGTTCTTTTTATTAATTTTGCGACAAACAATCTTTTCATCCACCAAATGCATACAATTCGAACGCTTCTCACCTCATTATTGTGCTTGTTGGGGACATCCGTTACCTACGCTCAATCCGACTCTGTCAGTGTCGGCACCATCGACCTTTCTGCCATGCACCAGCGCCATGAAGGCTGGGGCGTCAGCCTGTGTTGGTGGGCCAACATGTGCGGCAAATGGGATGAAGCCAAGGTGGACGAATTGGTAGACTGGCTGGTGAGTCCGAAAGGGCTCAACTTCAACATCTTCCGTTACAACATCGGCGGAGGCGACGATCCGCTCAACCGCCACTGCGACCCGCACCACATGGGGCGTGGCAAAGGCTTGCGCGCTGAGATGGAAGGATTTAAAGACTCAACCAATGGAAAATATGTTTGGACAAGAGATGAAGCGCAGCGCCACATCATGCTGAAAATCAAGAAGAAAAGGCCAGATGCCATCTTCGAGGCATTCTCCAACAGTTGTCCCTACTACATGACCTACAGCGGTTGCGTGGGTGGCAATGACGATCCTAACAAGGACAACCTGCGTCCTGAATACTATGAGGAGTTTGCCCACTACCTGGTGGACGTCTGCAAACACTATAAAGAGGTGTACGGCATTGAGTTTAAGACCCTCGACCCATTCAACGAACCCATGACAGACTATTGGAACCGCAACGGCAGTCAAGAGGGTTGCCACTTCGACTATGCGTCGCAGGTGGCTTTTCTGAAGGTGCTCTCCCCTATCTTGAAAGCCTCCGGCCTAAGCACGGTCATCTCCGCTTCGGACGAAACTGAGGTGGCGAAGTCGGTAGCTGGCTTCAAGGCCTACCAGGAGGCGGGCGTGCTGCCCCTCGTGGGCCAGTGGAACGTGCACACTTACAAAGCTGACAACGACTCACGACGAGCTATCAGTAAAGCTGCAAGAGATAACGGCATGATGCTGTGGATGAGCGAGGTAGGCGCTGGCGGACGGGGCATCGACGGCAACCTGCGGTTGGCTCAAACGTTGATGGACGACGAACGCTACATCCAGCCCGACGCATGGATTGACTGGCAGTATGTCGCCGAGCGCGACGACCAGTGGTGCTTGATCGATTGCGACTTCAAGAAGCAGACCTACCACAAGGTGAAACACTACAGCGTGCGCCAACAGGTGACAAGGTTCATCAAGGTGGGCTACACCTTTGTGGAAACTTCGTTGCCCAACACATTGGCTGCTGTGAGTCCCGACAAACGCCAACTCGTCGTGGTGACCCTCAACAACTCCAGTGCAGAAGAAGACTACTCCCTGATGCTCTTGGGAGGAAAAATGAAACAGGCTAAGGCCAAAGGATTTATCACCACGGCCACAGAAGACCTAAAGCCCTGCACATTCAGATGGGAGAATAAACACTACCTGGACTTCCAAATGCCCGCCAAGAGCATCCTGACACTGCTTATCCCAATCAAAGACGGCGATCTCACCTATTAATATATAAGCATCGGCAATAGGAAAGAGAGCGGTGGTCTTGCACAAGCGACAATCACCAGCAAGCGCCAACAGTAAGCCCTGATGAGAGAGTTAAAAAATCAAGCATAACAATTCTCCCCATTCGTTTGCACAATTACCATTAATTTACTAACTTTGCCCAATAATCATCATTAAAAAGACAAACAGATGACACAAGAAGAACAAGAGGCTCGCCGCCGCGAAATGGAGGCTGAGATCGCAGCCAACGAGGCTGCAGAGCGTGAATATAAAAGAAAGTTGCGTCGCAACCTGCTCATCATCGCTGCCGTGATCGTGGTGGTGGTGGCCGGCTACCTGTTGCTGAAGCCCAACAACGAGCCCGATGTCTACTACAAGAATGGCGACATCGACTATGTGGCGCAAGCCGACAAGTTGCGCCGTAGCGGCAAGTTCCAGGAGGTGCGACAGTTCCGCGGTGGCTATGCCATCGTGAGCGACGGCAAGAAGTATGGCATCGTCGACGTGAAGGGCAACATCATCTGCCCCATCAAGTACGACAACATCGAGTCGAACTACGACGAGCACTATCCCGGCATGGCCCTGGTGAAGGTCGGTGACAAGTATGGCCTGGTGGACAAGAGCGGCAAGGAGACCGTGAAGCCTGTCTATGACGAGATCGGAAGCATCTCGAGCGGCACCATGGAGGTGAAGCAAGGCAAGGAGACCTTCTACATCGACACCCAGGGCAACCGGGTGCAGGGCAACTAAACAATAGACAAGGATCGTCTGCCCATCATGCCAGTCATCACCATCCAATCGCTGGATGAGCCGGGTGTGCAAGTGTACAGCCGGCTCACCGATCACCAGTTGCGCCAAGCCGACGTGGCGCCTGAGGGACTGTTCATCGCTGAGAGTCCCAAAGTGATACGCGTGGCCATGTCGGCTGGTTACCAGCCGTTGTCGATGCTCTGCGAAGCCCGACACATCGAGGGTGATGCCGCCGACATCATTCGTGAGGCAGGCGACATGCCCGTCTACACAGGCGACCGCGCGTTGCTCACACAACTCACGGGCTACAAGCTCACGCGCGGTGTGCTCTGCGCCATGCGCCGCAAGGTGATGCCCACGGCCGAGGCCCTCTGCCAAGGCAAGCGGCGCATCGCCGTGATACAAGGCGTCTGCGACACCACCAACATTGGGTCGATCTTCCGTTCGGCGGCCGCGCTCGGCATCGACGCGGTGTTGCTCACACGCGACAGTTGCGACCCGCTCAACCGCAGAGCCGTGCGCGTGTCGATGGGCACCGTGTTTCTCGTGCCCTGGACATGGCTCGACGAGCCTATCTCGTGGCTTAGCACCATCGGCTTCAAGACGGTGGCCATGGCCTTGGCACCCCACTCCACGGATCTCGACGACCCGACACTCATGGCAGAGCCACGCTTGGCCATCGTGATGGGCACGGAGGGCGACGGACTGCCCAAGGAGGCCATCGCGTCGGCCGACTACGTGGTGAAGATTCCCATGGCATACGGCGTCGACTCACTCAACGTGGGAGCGGCAGCCGCTGTGGCCTTCTGGCAATTGAGAAATCGATAACCAATCATTGTTTTTGAACATTCATACGCATTTTTTAAGGTAAGAATATGACGGAAATGAAAAGCTTAAAATCTTTTGGCATCTATGAGTTGACGGTGCTGAAAGAGGCAAACCGTGAGAGGCTTGCTGTTTGCATCAAGCCCGCTTATCGCAACAGGCCACAGTACAAGAAGGTCTTGGACACGGAATTTGCAAAGTGCAAGGAGTTCGACCATCCCAACATCCTGAAATACGAAGAGTTGCAAGACACCGATGAGTTGGGGCCCTGCATCTTGATGGAATGGGAAGAGAGCCGTTCGCTGGCCGACTATGCAGCCGAAGGCCATACTGAGGAGGAAAAGAAGAGCGTGATCTCGCAGATTGCCGAGGCACTCGGTTATCTCCACTCACGCGGTCGCATCCACGCCGCCTTGACGCCCGCCGTCATCTTTGTGACCACCAAGGGCGACACGGTGAAGATCCTCAATTTCCGCCAGCGTTATGCCGACGGTTTGAAACAGCCCATCGAGAGCCTGCGCTTCATTGCGCCGGAGGCCAAGGACGGAACGGTCACCCTCGACGCACGCGCCGACATCTTCTCACTCGGACAGGTGGTGAAGTATCTCAACATGCCTCTCTCCTACCAGTCGGTCATCAGCGGCTGTTGCAGTTTCGGTCGCAGCGAGCGTTACCTTGACATCGACGCCTTCCTCTCCGCCTTCAACCACCAGAAGCGCACACGCGCCGACTATCGCGAGGAGGCCGAGGAAGACTTGGAGCGTGCGATGGGCCCCAACCGGAAGGCATTTGGCCTCGTGGCCCTCATCGCGGTGCTTGTCATTGTGGTGGCTGTGTGGATCTTCCGTCAGCAAAGTCAACAGAACGATGACAGCACGGCACAACCCACGGAACAAGTGGACACCACCGCTGCCAGCAACAGCACAACCGCAGAGGCTCCTGCCGCCAGCGCTCCCGCAACAACGGCTCCGCAGGACAGCGACCAGGCCAACCTCGACAACCTCATGACGCAGGTGAAGACCGACCTCGACAATATCTATGCCAAGGGAAAGAGCAAGAAGTCGGTACGCAAGAAGGTGTCAAGATACTATAAAGGTCTTAGGAAAGTGCTCATGGGCAAGGGCATGAAGGACGAGCAGTTGCAAGCCTTCGACAAAGCGTTTGCCGACTACAATGAGCAGAAGATGGCCGAGTGAACATGATGTTATCCATGATGAAGAGGTGGACTGCCACGTTACCCTTGTGGTTGGCGGCCTCACTTCCCATGTCTGCACAAGGCTTGTCTGATGGGGTGTCGACGCGCGAAGCCCTGCGCGACAGCCTGCGCCAGGCCATCGAGACGCTCTCCTATCATCCCGACTCCATTGACCTGATGCTCAAGAAGGCTTCATGGAACATGCAGTTGGAGCAATGGCAATACGCCAAGGACGAGTATGACAAGGTGCTCCGCATCGATCCCGCCAACGTCGCAGGACTGTTTTATCGCGCCTATGCCAACGACCGTTTGCTCCGCTACAAGTTTGCGCGGCTCGACTACGAGACGTTGCTGGGCATCGTGCCAGGCAACTTCGAGGCGCAGCTGGGCTTGGCGCTGGTCAACCAGAAGGACAAGCATTTCACGGAAGCGCTCGACGGCATCAACCGTCTGGTGACAGCCTTCCCCGACTCGGCAGTAGCCTGGGCCGCAAGGGCAGGCATGGAGAACGAGCGCGGACAACTGGAACTGGCCGAATACGACTATTCAGAGGCTTTGCGGCGCGACCCAGGCAATGCTGACTACCTGCTCAACAGGGCCGACCTGCGCATCAAACTAAGACGAAAGGATGACGCGCGGCACGACCTCGACGCCCTCGTCAAGCAGGGAACGCCTAAGATGGCGCTCAAGGAATGGTATGACAAATGCAAATAGAAGACCATAAACACATGAAGGACATCAAGAAAATAGTGCTTACGGGAGGTCCATGCGCTGGAAAGACGACGGCTTTGGTGAAGATCATCGACCACTTTTCGAGCATGGGCTTCAAAGTGTTCACCATACCGGAGGTGCCCACCCTCTTCGCGCAAGCGGGTGTGGACTATCTCACCAAGAACCGCGACTTCTTCTACGAGAGCGAGAAAGCAACCTTAGAGGTGCAACTGGGCCTGGAGGACAAGTTCATCAAGATTGCAGAAACAGTGGACGAGCCCGCGGTCATCGTGTGTGACCGGGGAGCCATGGACATCTCTGCCTACATGAACAGTGAGATGTGGGACAAGATCACGGGACTCGCTGGCACCAACAGCGCGGCCCTGCGCAGTCGCTACGACGCCATTCTCCACCTGGTCTCAGCGGCCGACGGCGCTGAGGAATTCTATACCACCAGCAACAACAAGGAACGCACCGAGGGCCTCGAACTGGCCCGTGCCCTGGACAAGAAGGTCATCGACGCCTGGAGCGAACATCCTCACGTGCGCGTCATCAACAACCACCAGGACTTTAACACCAAGATCAACCGTGTGCTGAAAGAAATCTCGGCGGTACTCGGCTTGCCACAACCCATCACTGAGGAGCGCAAGTACATCGTGAGGGTGACGGGCGAGGTGCCTTCGACCACCTGTTCGCACATCACCCAGACCTATCTCGTCTCCGACCCCGACACTGAGGTCAGGTTGCGCAAACGCGAGTGGGCCAACGGCAACGTGGTGAACGTCCATACGACCAAGAAGTCATTGGGTGCCAACCAACAGGTGGAGACCGAGCGTCAGGTGAGCAACGCCCTCTATGAGAGTCTGCTACTCCAAGCCGACCCCTATCGCAACACCATCTGCAAGCATCGCAAGAGCTTCATCTGGAAAGGCCAATATTTTGAGCTCGACAGTTATGAGAAGCAGCTCAGCGGCCTGGTTATCCTGGAGACGAAGGGCATCACCGACAAGGAGGATGTCAACTTCCCCCCGTTCCTGGAGGTGGTGAAAGACATCACGGGCGACAAGAAATACTACAATTACAACTTGGCGCTCCACCGTGGATGACAGCCAGCCGCCTACAACACAAGACACAGAAATCACTCTTTAATCATCATATTCGTTACACGTGCACATAGTTATCGCAGGAAACATCGGATCGGGCAAGACCACACTCACCAACCTCTTGGTGCGCCACTATGGGTGGACGCCACGCAAGGAGCAGGTGGCCGACAACCCCTACCTATCCGATTACTATAAGGACATGAAGCGCTGGGGCCTCAACCTGGAGGTGTTCTTCCTCAAGGAACGTTTCAAAGACTTGTTGGAAATCAACCACGAGAAGAACGTGGTCATACAAGACCGCTCCATCTTCGAAGGCGTTTACATCTTCACAGCCAACAACCACGACATGGGAAACATGAGCGATCGCGACTTCGACACCTACATGGGACTGTTTGAGTCGATGATGATGGTGGCGAAAATGCCCGACTTGATGGTCTACCTTCGTTCCTCTGTTCCTCACCTGGTGGACAACATCCATCGCCGCGGACGCGACTACGAGCAAAACATGCAACTCAACTACCTGAAAAATCTCAATGACCGGTATGATGAGTTCGTGTTCCATCAATATCCCGGAAGGGCATTGACCATCGAGGTCGACAACCTCGACTTCGAGCATTCGCGGGCCGACTTCGCCGCCATCGTGAAGAAAATAGACGAGCAACTGGTGGAGATTGAAGGCAAAGACAACACATTGTTTAAGCAAAACAGATAATAACCACATATTATGCACATAGCTATCGCAGGAAACATTGGCAGCGGCAAGACCACGCTGACCAAGATGTTGGCAAAAAGATACGGCTGGACTCCTCGCTTTGAGCCCGTCGACAACAACCCCTATCTCGACGACTTCTATCACGACATGAGCCGTTGGAGCTTCAACCTCCAGGTCTACTTCCTCAACAAACGTTTCAAGGAAGTGGTGGAGATCTCACACAGCAAGGAAGCCATTATCCAAGACCGCACCATCTTTGAGGACGCCAAGATCTTCGCTCCCAACCTGCACGACCAGGGATACATGAGTGATCGCGATTTCGAGAACTACTCCGACTTGTTTGACCTGATGATGTCGTTGGTGAAGTTGCCACAGCTCATGATCTACATCCGCAGTTCCATCCCCACACTGGTGAAGCACATTGAGAAGCGCGGCCGTTCGTTTGAGAAGAGCATCCGCATCGACTACCTGACGGGATTGCAGCAGCGCTACGAGGAATGGATCAAGGACTACAAGGGCGAGCTGATCATCATTGATGGCGACAAGCTGAGCTTTGAGGACACACCTGAGGACTTCCGCAAGGTGACCGACCTCATCGACGCCAGCCTCTATGGTCTCTTCCCACTTGAGGAAGAGAAGAAATAAGCATCATGGGCTAAATAGGCATACTGGGCATAATAGGCCTAATAAGCATATTGGGCATACTGGGCATAATAGGCCTATTATGCATATGATGCCTATTATGCAGACAGGACATATAAGCCGCTTAACGCATAAGCCCATTGGCCTATCAAGGCCAATGGGCTTATGCGTTTTCTGTTTCAGAGCTTGCCTTGCTCTCCGAGATAGCTGTCCTTGAAACCGAGGAAATAGAGGATGCCGTCGATGCCCATGGTGTTGATGCTCTGTCGGGCGTTGGCCACCACGCGGGGCTTGGCATGGAAGGCGATGCCGAGGCCCGCCTCGCTGATCATGGGCAGGTCGTTGGCGCCGTCACCCACGGCGATGGTCTGGGCGAGGTTCACCTTCTCCACCTGGGCGATGAGCTTGAGGAGTTCCGCCTTGCGGTGGCCATCCACGATCTCACCCACGTAGTTGCCCGTGAGCTTGCCGTTCTCGTCAATCTCCAGTTCGTTGGCATAGACATAATCGATGCCATATTTCCGCTGCAAGTATTCGCCAAAATAGGTGAAGCCGCCACTCAGGATGGCAATCTTATAGCCACAAGTCTTCAAGACGCTCATCAACCTGTCGGTGCCCTCGGTGATGGGTAGTTGTTCGGCAATCTCTTTCATCACGCTGACATCGAGACCCTTGAGCAGCGCCACACGCTCCTTGAAGCTCTCCTTGAAGTCGATCTCGCCACGCATGGCACGTGCCGTGATCTCTTTCACCTGGTCGCCCACGCCAGCCCGCTTGGCCAGTTCGTCGATGCACTCGGTCTGGATGAGCGTTGAGTCCATATCAAAACAGATCAGGCGGCGCATCCGTCGGTACATGTCGTCGTGCTGGAACGAGAAGTCGACAGCCATCTCCTGTGACATGTTCATCAGTTCAGTCTGCAAGGCGGCCCTGTCGGCAGGGTTGCCACGGAGCGAAAACTCGATGCAGGCGCGCACGTTGCGCTCAGGTCGCTTGATGCTCATGCGACCCGTCAGGCGCAGGATGGAGTCGATGTTAAGTCCCTGTTCGGCAATAATCTTTGTGGTGGCGGCGATCTGCTCGGCCGAGAGTGAGCGCCCGATGACCGTGAGGATGTATCGGTTCTTGCCCTGCCTGTTCACCCAGTCCTCATACTCCTCATCGCTGATGGGCGAGAAGCCAATGTTCACGCCCAGTTCGGTGGCCTTGAAGAGCAGTTCCTTCATCACCTGACCGGAGTGGATTTCGTCCAGTCGCATCAGGATGCCGAGTGACAACGTGGAATGGATGTCGGCCTGGCCGATGTCGAGCACCTGCGCGCCATACTTGGCCAAGATGCCCATGACCGACGCCGTGAGGCCCGGCCGGTCCTGTCCTGTGATGCTGATTAATATCTGTTCCTCCTTTTCTGCCAATTGTTCCATGTGTTGAGATTATTCAATTTTGCGGTGCAAAGGTAGTCTTTTTCTTTCTTATTTCGCCCTCTATTCAAGAAAAACGCCACTTTTCTCCATGTCAATTCAGTTTTATTAATTAACTTTGCATGGTACATGTATCATTTATCCCGTAAAGAAGAAAAATCGAAATGAATCAGTTAATAGATTGTTTCCTGCCTTGCGGCGAGCAGGAGGAGACAGCGCGCAACCGCCAATGCCTGGAACAAGCCATCGTGAACCATGTGACCTTCCTACCGTCGAGCATGACGGAGACAGCCACCTGGCGCACCATCGCCACCCAAGCCAAGGCTCCCTACACCCTCATCTACCTCCACCACGGGTTCATCCAATTGGGTTACCTGGCCCTGGAGCGCATGGTCTCCGTGGCCGAGATGACAGGCGCCGGCATGATCTATGCCGACCATTACAAGATGACCGCCGACGGCAAGCGCCTGGAGGCACCTACCATCGACTACCAACAGGGCAGCCTGCGCGACGACTTCAACTTCGGCAGTGTGGTTCTCCTGCGCACCGATGCGCTGAAAAGCACCGCCGAGAAGCTGACCGCCGACTACAAGGCCGCAGGCTTCTACGACTTCCGCCTGAAGCTCTCACAGCACCACACGCTCGTCCATGTCAACGAATATCTCTATTCCGAGGTGGAGCTCGACAACCGCAAGACCGGCGAACGCCTCTTCGACTATGTCGACCCGAAGAACCGCGCCTCGCAGATCGAGATGGAACAGGCCTGCACGGAACACCTGAAGGCTGTGGGCGCCTACCTTGAGCCCGGCGACTTCCGCCCGACACACGTCGACGAAGGCACGTTCCCCGTAGAGGCCAGCATCATGATTCCCGTGCGCAACCGCATCCGCACCATCAAGGACGCCCTGCAGAGCGCCCTCAGCCAGAAGACCTCGTTTGCCTATAATGTCTTTGTCGTGGAGAACGGGCCAGAGTGCCACTCCACCGACGGCACGACCGAGCTGGTGGCCGAGATGGCCAAGGCCGACCCGCGCATCATCCACCTCGTGACCGACCGCCGCGACCTCTGCGTGGGCGGCAGTTGGAACCTGGCGGCCCACGACGCCCGTTGCGGTCGTTTCATCGCCCAGCTCGACTCCGACGATGTCTATGCCGACGAGCACACACTCCAGAAGATTGTCGACGCCTTCCATGAGCAACAATGCGCCATGCTCATCGGCGCCTATACGCTGACCGACATCCACCTCAACATCTTGCCTCCCGGCGTGATTGCCCACAAGGAATGGACACCCGAGAACGGACGCAACAACGCCTTGCGCATCAACGGACTGGGCGCTCCCCGCTCGTTCTTCACCCCTGTGCTCAGAGAGATCAACCTGCCCAACGTGAACTACGGCGAAGACTACGCCCTTGGCTTGGCCATCAGTCGCGACTATGAGATCGGGCGCATCTATGAGCCTCTCTACGACTGCCGACGCTGGGACGACAACTCCGATGGCGACCTGAGCATCGAGAAGGAAAACCGCAACAACGTCTATAAGGATCGCATGCGCACATGGGAACTCATGGCGCGCATCGCCAAGAACCGCAAATAACAAAACCTCATGAAACAGCGCAACACATCGCCGTGGGCCTGGATACCCACCCTCTATTTTGCCGAGGGACTGCCCAACGTGCTGGTGACCGTGGTCTCCGTGACCATGTACATGCAGATGGGCCTGACCGACACAGAAATCGGCCTCTACACCGGTTGGCTGCAACTGCCCTGGGTGCTCAAGTTCATTTGGAGTCCCTTTGTCGACCTCTACCGCACCAAGCGCTGGTGGGTGACACTCATGCAGGTGCTCCTGGGCGCCTCGCTGGCGGGCATCGCCTTCACGCTTAACACAGCCCTGTGGTTCCAAGGCACGATGTGCTGTTTCTTCCTCATGGCCTTTCTCAGCGCCACGCATGATGTGGCGGCCGACGGCTATTACATGTTGGAGCTCGACGAGCATGAGCAGAGTCTCTTCGTGGGCATCCGCAACACGTTTTATCGCATCGCCGTCATCTTCGGTCAGGGCGTGCTCATCTCCCTCGCCGGACTGTTGCAACGCTTTGTGAGCGACGACAAGGCCTTCACGTGGAGCCTTATCTTCTATGGCTTGGCCGCACTGTTCATCATGCTCTGGCTGTGGCACGGCTACATCCTGCCCCACGCCCAGGCCGACGCCGACCGTCCGTCGAGCGCCCGCGAGGTGTGCCAGGGTCTCAAGGACACCCTCGTGAGCTTTGTCACCAAGGTGCCGTGGCGCTCGTTTGTCTTCGTGCTGTTGTTTCTCTTGTTCTATCGCTTCCCCGAGGCGTTGCTGAGCAAGATGACAGCCACCTTCCTCCAGCGGCCCGCCAGTGAGGGCGGCCTGGGACTGACGCCCATCGAGTTTGGCGTGGCCAATGGCACGGTGGGGCTCATCGGCCTGCTGGGCGGCGGCATCGTGGGTGGCTGGCTCGCCTCGCGCGACGGCCTGAAGCGGTGGCTGTGGCCCTTCGTCTGCGCCATCACACTGCCCGACCTGGTCTATGTCTACATGAGCTATGCCCTGCCGTCCAACCTAGTGCTCATCAGTGCCTGCCTCTTCGTGGAGCAGTTTGGCTACGGCCTGGGCTTCACGGCGCTCACGCTCTACATGCTCTACTACTCGCAAGGCAAGTACAAGACCTCCCACTATGCGCTCTGCACAGCCATCAGTTTCTTAGGGCTGATGCTTCCGGGCATGGCCAGCGGCTGGCTCAAGGACCTGTTGGGCTACCAGCATTTCTTTGTGGCCGTCATGGCGTTCTGCGTCATCACGTTCGTCGTCACGGCGTTCATCAAGCTCGACCCTGCCTTTGGCAAGAAGGAATAAGGCCACCCAAGACACCCCACCATTCACATCAGATAACAACAAAAAGCATCTTACAAACATGATATTGATAGCAGACAGCGGTTCGACCAAGACCGACTGGGCGCTGGTGGACAACCACCAGGCCATCCGAGAAATAAAGACCAAGGGACTCAATCCCTACCAAGTGAGCGAAGAAGAGATTGCCGAAGAGATCCGTTCGGAGTTGTTGCCACACCTGCCTTCGTCCATCGTCGACGCCGTCCACTTCTATGGAGCAGGTTGCACTGCCGAACAACAGCCGTTTGTGGAGCAAGCCCTGCGCTCGGCGCTCACCATCAACGGCACGTGCACGGTGGCTTCCGACATGCTCGGAGCGGCCATCGCCGTCTGCGGCCATGAGCCGGGCATCGCCTGCATCCTCGGCACGGGCAGCAACTCGTGTGCCTACGACGGCCAGCGCATCGTGAAGAATGTGTCGCCCCTGGGGTTCATCCTGGGCGATGAGGGCAGCGGCGCCTCAATGGGCAAATACCTGCTGGGCAACATCCTGAAGCGGCAATGGCCCGAGACCGTCATCCGCAAGTTCAATGACAAGTATGGCCTGTCTGCCGCCGAGATCATTGACCGCGTCTATCGCCAGCCCCGTCCCAACACGTTCCTGGCCTCCTTCATGCCATTCATCGAGGAAAATCTCCAGGAGCCTGTCGTCTACGACTTCGTGAAAGACAACTTCCGCGCCTTCCTGCGCCGCAACGTGAAGCAATACGACGGGTGGGACAGCCTGCCCATCGGCTTCAACGGCAGCATCGCCCAGATTTACCGCAAGCCCCTGGAGGAGGTGATGGCTGAAGAGGGCATGCACCTCGGACACATCGTCAAGGCACCCATGGAGGGACTGGTGAGATGGCTCTGAACGGAGGACATTGGTCTAATGTCTTTGGGAAAAGTGGCAATGGACAGGGACGCATGAGCCGCACAGTCCTCGGTCTTCTATTGATGACCGTGCTCTTCTTGTCGGCTTGTGGCTCGCGCGAAGAGCAGGCCGACAAGGGCTTCAACCTTGTGGGGGTGTGGACGCTCATCCGTGTGGACTATCCCGACGGCCTCGTCATGAACTATGCAAAGGGCACCTACACCCGCTGCAAGATTTATGACACCGACCACACCTATTACAGCGTGGAGATCAAGAGCGTCAACAAGGATGTGCTGGTGATACCCCACGAGTGTGCCCAATATGCATGGCGCGACACCACCTACGTGGAGAATGGGCGCCCGACGCCCTTCCGCATCCTCAACGACTCCACGATGACCACCGTCTGGAAAGGGACGCTGGAGACCTGGCGCAAGGTGCGCGACATGTCGGAGACACGCAAGGAGGAGATCCGCAACACCGTGCGCGAAAACCTGAAATATAATGGTGACGGAAAAATCAAGACGCAATACATCCTGTCGACCACCGAGAAGAAGTTGCGACAGACCAACCACATGTTCTTGTTGGCCATCGTCATCCTCGCCTTGGGCCTGACATTACTGGGCTATTACATCCGCAACATCATCAAGGAGAAACGCGACTTGGAACAAAAGCTCGCCGACATAGCTGAGGAGCGCCAGCTGCGCCCAACGCTGGTGGAAAACGCCCTGAAGGAAGTGGAACAGCATTTCTTCGAGTCGGACTACTACCAAGAGCTCCATCGGCGCATTCTCAGCGGCCACAACCTGCCGGCCGACGACTGGAACGAACTCGACCAACGGCTCAAGACGGTCTATCCAGGCTTCTCGAGCAAACTGCGCTCGCTCCATCGCCTGTCGGAAACCGAATATCGGGTGTGCCTGCTCATCAAGTTGCGCATAACGCCCAATGAGATGGCGGTGCTGCTCAATCGCTCGCAGAGCGCCATCAGCACCATCCGAAGTCGCCTCTTCCAGAAGGTCTTCGGCCGAAAGGGTGGCGCCAAAGACTGGGACTCCTTTATCCTCTCATTATAAACGAGTTATCCCGACTTTGCAAAGTTTGTGCAAAGTCGGGATAACTCGTTTTTGCGCTTTGCAAACAAAGTGCAAACCCCATGGCTTGTGACATCAGCGGCCAAGCCCTACCTTTGCCTTCATGAACCAATCCACCCAAACCATCATGAAGAAAAAGAACATCCTGTTACTATTGGTCATGCTGATGACCACTGGCATCCATCTTGTGGCCCAACCAAAGAACGGCTATGCGCGCATCCCCTTCGACCGCCATACACGCTATGGCAAGAAAACGACCATCGACACCACGCGCCTGGTGGTGCTCTACGCGCTCAATGCCGACGACCTGACCAACGAGGACACATATATCGACCTCGGACGCCTCGAGGTGGGGCGCCACGGATTGAAATACAGCAGTGAGTTTGTGCGGCAATCCGACTCCTTGCTGGTGGAATGGCTAAAAAAGAATCCGCATGCGCAGGGCATCCCCAACTTCCTCGGCAACGGGGGCAAGAAGAAAGAAGTGTGGTCGGAGTATGAGTTTTCACACCTGTTCTTTGCTGATGGCGAGGTGACGGTCTACACCACACCAGCAGGCACATTGCTGAGTTTCAACCATTACAAGGAGCCCTACCCCACACAGGCATGGACCATCGAGGCGGAGCAGACCACCCTCCTCGGACACGTCTGCCAGAAAGCCACCACCCGCTGGCGCGGACGCACGTTCACAGCCTGGTTTGCCGCCGACATCCCCGTGCAAGCTGGACCGTGGAAGTTTGGCGGATTGCCCGGTCTGATCCTCAAGGTGGAGGATGCCGACAGCCTCTATCGTTTTGAAGCCGTGGAACTGTCCACACAGGCCACCCCCATGTTTCGCTATGAGTTTAAGGACTACAAGCTCTACACCCGCGAGAAAGCATGGAAGCTGAACCAGGCCATCAATGAGAACTACTACAAGGTGGCGGGCGTGCGCAGTTGCACCTTCGACGCCAAGGGCAATCCTGTCATCGGGGCCCCCAAGTCGCGATATGTGCCCTACGAACCATTGGAAAAGGAATGATGGCCCAACATGAGAACACTTCTTGCAATCCTATTCAGCATGATGGCGTGCCTTGGCCATCTCCATGCGCAGACCCTCATCGAGGGCACATTGCTCAACGAAAGCGGAAAGGCAGTTGAGGGATACGTCACCGTTTCTCACAGGGCGACGGGAACCATTCTCTCTTACGCCAACACGGACAAGCAGGGCCATTACCGATTGTCGTTCGAAACAAAGGCCGACTCCGTCATGATCGTCGCCGCCGGACTTGGTTACGGACAGGAGACAAGGGTGGTGGCCAACCGCTCGCAACGACAGGACTTCCGCATCGAGGAGCGGAGCATCGCATTGAGGGAAGTGACGGTCAAGGCGAAAAAGATGCGCCAGGCAGGCGACACCATCGACTACAACGTGGCGGCCTACACCCAACAGGGCGACCGCGCGATAGCCGACGTGCTGAGGCGCATGCCCGGCATGGAGGTGACGGCTGGTGGCGCCATCAAGTTCAACGGCAAGAGCATCTCCAAGTTTTATGTCGAGGACCTTGACCTGCTGCAAGGGCGCTACGGATTGGCCACCAACAACGTCAGCGCCAAGGATGTGGCCACCGTGCAAGTGCTCGAGAACCACCAACCCGTGAAAGCGCTGCAAGGCAGGCAATGGAGCGACGACGTGGCCATCAACCTGAAACTGAAAAAGCAGGCCAAGGGCACCATAAACATGAACGCCATGATGGGCGGCGGCATGCAAGATGACGGTGACATCGGGCGAAACCCGTTGTGGAACGCCGAACTGGTAGGCATGCATTTCGCCAAACGGCGGCAGAACATCACGCTGTACAAGACCAACAACACGGGCGACGATGTGTCGAAAGAACTCACAAACCACTATCAAGGCGCGCGCAGTGTCAGTCTCTCGCCTCTCTGCCCAATGGCAGTCGTAAAACCAGGAGGAACAGGACTGCCCCAGAAACGGACGTTCGACAACCGTTCGCACATCATGACGCTCAATCATCTGGAAAAACTGGGGACAGACAGCGAGCTGGGACTCAACATCGCTTATTACCACGATGACGTGAGGCAGGAGGGAAACAGTGAGAGCATGCTCTTCCTCAGCGACAGTCAGCAATTGCATACACAAGAGACGCTGCACAGCAAGACAAAGACTGACGAACTGAACCTGACGGCGCGCTACAACCATAACGCAAAGAGCAACTACATCGCCAACGTCGTGAAAGCGAACATGGCTTGGAACACCGACAGGGTGGACGGCCTGCAAAAAAGCGACAGGACAGGTAAGGAGGCTCAGCAACTGGGAAGCAACAGGACCCGCCAACAGTTCGACCGACCTCAACTGCAACTGAGCAACACCCTCAACATCATCCAGAACATTGGGAAAGACGCTTTCAACCTCCACCTGTCTCTCGGTTACGCCCAACGGCCCAACACGCTCGAGGTGGCGATCGACTCCTTGTCGCAACACGCGGAGGCCCTCTACAGACAAGACCTCACCTCCCGGCAGTTAGCTGGTGAGTTCTATTCCCACTACAAATGGCAGCTGGGAGCTTTCGCCCTGCGCTATGGCCTGGCGGCCAATGCCAGCCTGCGACACATAGCCACAGCGCTCGACGGCTTTGCGGCCGATGACCATTCCACACAAAACCATTTGGGATACGACACCTATGAGCTGTCGCTCAGACAAGACTACACCTTCCGACAAGGCTCGTGGAACCTGTCCTTGGGGTGTCCGGTCTACCTCTATAGGCAGGGCCTGAACGACCACATCCTACACGACAAGCGAACCGACACCCGTCTCTTCGCCTCGCCCAATGGTTCCATCAGTTACGACGGGGGCGCCTGGTCGGGAAAAGTGACCGCACGATACGACAAGACCTTGGGCGATCCTGGCGGCATCTATTCGGGTTATGTCATGGGCAACTATCGCTCATTCCAGCGCAGCTATGTGGAACATCTGTCTGAAAGACAGCGGCTTACGACCGAAGCGTTTCTCTATTTCCGCAACCCACTGACAGCCACCTTTGTCAACCTCAATGCCAACTACACACATGCCAAGAACAACCAGACCTATGGCATGACTTACCTTGGCGCCACCACGCTCGTCCAGGCTATCGACAAGCCCACATGCACAGCCACCTATCAGGTGGGGGTGGATGGAAGCCAGGGATTCAACCGTTGGCAGACGACCGTCAGCGTCTATGCCAACTACCGCCACACCAGTGACAAACGGCTCATCGACCGGCGTGTCTATCCCTTCCGCTCGGGCGCCATCGCCACAGGCCTACGAGGATCGATCACACCCTGGTCATGGATGGGCATAGCGTGGATAAGCGACTTCGCTTGGCACACGACCCATATGGAGAACAACAGAGTACAAACACTCCGCTCATCCGCCCAAAAGATCACGCTGACGACCTTTGTCACCCGAAATCTCACCTTCACGACAACGATAGAAGACAGCTACAACAACCTGTCGGCCGACAATCGCCACACATGGTTTGGTGACCTGTCTGCAAAACTACAACTGAAGCATGTTGAACTGGAGGGCCAGGTGAACAACCTCTTCAACCAGCAACACTACACACGTGCCAATTACGCGGGGCCCGACATCTATGTGCAAACCGCCCAACTACGTTCGCGCAATATCATTCTCACCATCAGGTTCGCGGTGTTGTAACTTGTCCATGGGCCCGAAGTTTCAACGCATCAGTCGAGCAACGAAAGCGACTGTTGGCCATGAGTACCCCATATCAAGTACTGCCGGCTTCTCTATCGAGTACTGCTGGCTTCTCTACTGAGTACAGCCGGCTTCTCTATCAAGTACTGCTGGCTTCTCTATCAAGTACTGCTGTGATCGACTAAAGGCCGCTGGTGTTTGAGTAACATGAGCGGCCTTTTTCACATACCAGCGACAAGTCCATCCGCCTGTTGGCATATGCCGTGGGCAGACGCTCCCAGGATCGAATGAGTCTTGGCGGGTTGCGCCATGTTTGCCCCGTGCAGAATGACAGAACCGAATGCGGGGCGTTTGGGCAAATCTGAAACCAGAACTTGTTATTTGTGCGGTCCCTTCCTGCAAATGCAAAAGTTGAATTAAATTATCGAAATTGCTTGGTAGTGTCGTAAAATAGTCTTAAATTTGTAGGCATTTCTTCGGAAAGCCTGCAAATAACACACGTATGACAGACGCAAAGGCCACCACAACAACAGGAAAGACCAAGAAAACCAAAGCCACGCGAACACGCAAGGGCTTCGGAAAAGGTAAGAAGAGAGACATCAAGCGCAACATCTCGACAGATCTCATCCCGCTGGAGGATGAGACGTGGTTGGTGCAACCCATTGCCGTGACGATGATGCGCCACGACTACTCACTTATCCAGATACGCATCCTCGTGGCCATCGTCGAATTTATGCAGACGAAACTGAAGAAACTGCTCAACAAGCAGCGCACGGAACCCGAAATCTTCTCCGACGCCGAACTCGACAATGACGGACGACTGGAGATCAAGACCCTCTTCAAGTCGCTGGCCGTCGACCCCAACCATTATCCTCAGTTGCGACAGAGCCTGAAGATGCTGGCCACCATCCCCGTGGAGATACCCTACAAGACCATGGACGGCCGCAGCTACCTGAAGGTCACCAACCTCTGCGACATCTACATCCCTGAGGATCCCTCCATCTACGAGAAGTATGCCATCCTGAAGATCGACCGCACCGTGGCCGAGCGCCTCGTGGGCCTCGAGTTTGGCTACCACTACCTGGGCAAGCAGATTGTGTTTGCCTGCCACAACCGCTACTCGCAGCGCATCTACATGTTTATCGAGAGCTGGAAGGACAAAGGCTTCCGCAAGATCAACACCCTGGAATTTCGCAAGATGCTCCGGTTGGAGTCGAACTACAAGAAGTTTAGCGACTTCACGCGCCGTGTGCTCGAACCCGCCAAGGAAGAACTGCAAACCATGGCCAAGAATGGCTTTTGCGACTGCTACTTCGACTATGAGAAGGTCTACAACCATGGACAGCGCGGTGGCGAGCCCGACGAACTGGTGTTCCATATCTTCCAGCCACACAACAAGTTCAACGAGAACCTGCAACACCTCACCGACCAGCAGCGACAGGTGTTTGCCGACACACTCATGCGCTATTTTGGCTTCGACGCCACCGTGGCACAGAAGATGAGCGAGCGCATCACCGCCGACAACTACCAGAGCGCCATGTCGAAACTCGTCGACCTGCGTAGCAGGCTCAAGAGCGACCTGACCATCCACGACCGTGCAGCCTACACCTACCGCACGCTCGACAACCTCATCCGTGGCGTGGGCAAACAATAACGAAACTAATACACCTTATATATATTATGAGATCAAGAACATCTGATTGGTTTGAGACCAAGATACGTTACGACAAGACTGCAGAGGACGGATCACAAAAGCCCGTCACCGAGCAATATGTGGTCGACGCCCTGAGCTTCTCGGAGGCCGAGACCGAGGTCATCGACGAGATGAGCGTCTACATCAGCGGCGACTACAAGATCACCAACATCAAGCCTGCTCCTTACCACGAGATCTTCTTCAGCGACAAGGAGAACGACGACAAGTGGTACAAGGCCAAGTTGCAGTTTATCACGCTCGACGAGAAAACCGAAAAGGAGAAACGCTCGAACGTCAACTACCTCGTGCAGGCCGGCACACTGCCCCTCGCGGTGAAATACATCGACGAGGTGATGGGTGGCACCATGATCGACTATGCCATCGCATCGATTGCCGAGACGCAAATCATGGACGTCTTTGAGCACAACGCCAAGCCCAAGACACAAGGCCAGGCCGACGACAAACCCGAATACGAACAGGCGGAAAACAACAAGGAGGCAAAGTGATGAACGTGGATGTTGCTAAAAACTTAAAAGAAGTGCTTGGCAACCTACCACAGGGCGTCAGCCTCGTTGCCATCAGCAAGTTTCACCCCAAGGAGTATGTGGAAGCGGCCTACGCCGTGGGCCAGCGCGTCTTTGGCGAGAGCCATGAGCAGGAGCTGAGCAAGAAGGTGGCCGAACTGCCCAAGGACATCGAGTGGCACTTCATCGGGCACCTGCAGACCAACAAGGTGAAATACATCGCACCCTACATCAGCATGATCGAGGCTGTGGACTCGCTGAAGCTCCTCAAGGAGATAGACAAGCAAGCCGCCAAGCACGACCGCGTCATCAACGTGTTGCTGGAGCTCCATATCGCTGAGGAGGAGACCAAGTATGGCTTCACCCTCGATGCCTGTCGCGAGTTGCTCAAGGCTGGCGAGTGGCGGACGCTCAAGCACGTGCACATCAGCGGACTGATGATGATGGCCAGCCATGTCGACGACGAGGACCGCATACGCAAGGAGATGACTCTGGCGGCCAACTTCTTCGACGAGCTGAAGCGCGACTACTTCGCCGATGACGACCAGTTCTGCGTCCGCTCATGGGGCATGAGCCACGACTATCAGATTGCCGTGGCCTGCCGGTCCAACATGGTGCGCGTGGGCACTGCCATCTTTGGCCCAAGGGTTTATTAACAATAAAGAAAAGACACTAAATAAATTATTCAGGCTTATGAATACTGGTAAAGTAGATGTTCTGCTGGGACTTCAGTGGGGCGATGAGGGCAAGGGTAAGGTCGTAGACGTGCTTACCCCCCATTATGATGTGGTGGCTCGCTTCCAAGGCGGACCCAACGCTGGACATACCCTGGAATTTGAGGGACAGAAGTATGTGCTTCGCAGCATCCCCTCAGGCATCTTCCAAGGTGGCAAGGTCAACATCATCGGCAACGGCGTGGTGCTGGCTCCCGATTTGTTTATGGACGAGGCCCGCAGCTTGGAGAAGAGCGGCCATGAGTTGCAGCACCGATTGCACATCTCCAAGAAGGCCCATCTCATCATGCCCACACACCGCGTGCTCGACCGCGCCATCGAGGCTGCCAAGGGCAAGAACAAAGTGGGCACCACGGGCAAGGGCATCGGCCCGACCTACACCGACAAGGTGAGCCGCACCGGCCTGCGCGTGGGTGACATCCTCGACAACTTCGAAGAGAAATACGCCAAGCACAAGGAGATGCACATGAACCGACTGAAGGCCATGGGCTGGACCGACTTCGACGGACTGGAGGAGACTGAGAAGAAATGGATGGAAGGCATCGAGTATCTCCGCGGCTTCCACATCGTCGACAGCGAGATTGAGGTGAACAAACTGCTCCGCGACGACAAGAACATCCTTTGCGAGGGTGCTCAGGGCACCATGCTCGACGTCGACTTCGGAAGCTATCCCTTCGTCACATCGAGCAACACCATCTGCGCCGGGGCATGCACCGGTCTAGGCATTGGCCCAAACAAGATCGGGCATGTGTTTGGCATCATGAAGGCTTATTGCACACGTGTCGGCGCTGGTCCCTTCCCCACAGAGCTCTTCGACGAGACTGGCAAGCGCATCCGCGATCTCGGCCACGAGTATGGAGCCGTCACCGGACGTGAGCGCCGCTGCGGATGGATTGACCTCGTGCAGCTCAAGTATAGCGTGATGATCAACGGCGTGACCGAGCTCATCATGATGAAGAGCGACGTGCTCGACGACTTCGAGACCATCAAGGCTTGTGTGGCCTACCGACTGAAGGACGGCACCGAGACCACCGACTTCCCCTATGAGATCGACGACGTGACGCCCGTCTACAAGGAGATGAAGGGTTGGAAGACCGACATGACCAAGTTTACCAGCGAGGACCAGTTCCCGCAGGCGTTCAAGGACTACATCGCTTTCCTCGAGGACTATCTGGAGACACCGATCCACATCATCTCCATCGGCCCCGACCGCGAGCAGACCATCGTTAGAAAATAAGGAATAACATTTATGGCAAATCAGAAACCGTCCATCCCCAAGGGCACCCGCGACTTTGGTCCCGAGGAGATGGCGAAGCGAAACTATATCTTCAACACCATCAAGGATGTCTATGCCTTGTATGGCTTTCAGCAGATTGAGACCCCAGCCATGGAGACCCTCCACACGCTGATGGGCAAATATGGCGAGGAGGGTGACAAGTTGCTCTTCAAGGTGCTCAACTCGGGCGACTACCTGAGCAAGGTCACCGATGAGCAGCTGCGCGAGCGCAACAGCCTCCACCTGGCATCCCATCTCTGCGAGAAGGGATTGCGCTACGACCTCACCGTGCCCTTCGCACGCTATGTGGTGATGCACCGCGACGAGTTGCAGTTGCCGTTCAAGCGCTATCAGATACAACCCGTCTGGCGCGCCGACCGCCCGCAGAAGGGCCGTTACCGCGAGTTCTACCAGTGTGACGCCGATGTGGTGGGATCTGACTCGTTGCTCAACGAGGTGGAGCTGATGCAGATCGTCGACACCGTGTTCCAGCGACTGGGCATCCGCGTGCAGATCAAGATCAACAACCGCAAGATCCTCACAGGCATTGCTGAGGTGATTGGCGAGGCCGACAAGATTGTCGACATCACCGTGGCCATCGACAAACTCGACAAGATCGGACTCGACAACGTCAACGAGGAGTTGCGTGGCGACGGCTTGAGCGAAGAGGCCATCAGCAAGTTGCAACCCATCATATCGCTCTCTGGCTCCAACGACGAGAAGCTCCAGGTCATCGCCGATGTGTTGCAGTCGTCGGAAACAGGACTGAAAGGCGTGGAAGAGACGAAGTTCATCCTCGACTGCCTGAAATCGTGCGACCTGAAGAACGAGATGCAACTCGACCTCACGTTGGCCCGCGGACTCAACTATTACACCGGTGCCATCTTCGAGGTGAAGGCGCTCGACACGCCCATGGGATCGATCACAGGTGGCGGACGCTACGACAACCTCACTGGCATCTTCGGCATGCCGGGACTCTCGGGTGTGGGCATCTCCTTTGGTGCAGACCGCATCTATGACGTGCTCAATGCGCTCGACCTCTATCCCAACGAGGCCATGCAGACCACCCAGTTGCTTTTCATCAACTTTGGTGAGAAGGAGACCGCCTACTGCTTGCCCTTGGTGGCCAAGGCACGCCAGGCGGGCATTCGCACGGAGATGTACCCCGACAAGGCAAAGATGAAGAAGCAGATGAGCTATGCCAACGCCAAGGGCATCGCCTACGTGGCTCTGGCTGGCGAGAACGAGATCGCCGCTGGCAAACTGACACTCAAGAACATGAGCACAGGCGAACAGAAGCTCGTCGACGCTGAGGAACTCATCCACGAGGTGAAATAGGAAATAAACATACACAATAGAAAAAGCCACATAATAGCCAAGATCAATTCTTGGCTATTATGTGGCTTTTTCTATTATATCTTTGAGGCTACTCGTCGTTAGCAGAAAACAATTAGTCTTCGAGACACTTGTCGAGCTCAGCCTCAATCTCCTTGCGGTTCATGTTTTGGCCGATGAAGACAATTTTCTGCATGCGATCGCCATAGTTGTCGTCCCAATCTTTACGGGCACCGGGGTTCTTCTCGAGGAATGACTCCAGCTCGTCGGCGGGCATGGTGGCATACCACTGGCCGGCGTTGGTGATGTTGAACTGCTTGCCACTCTGCTCGAAGAGGTAGCAGGTGTCGCGCTCATCGCGGAAGTAGCACATGCCCTTGGCGCGGATGACGCTGCGCGGCCACTTGGTCGACACGAACTCATCGAACTTGGCGAGGTTCATCGCCGGGCGACGGTAATAGACGAAGGTCTGGATGCCATATTCCAGGGCCTCGCCCGACTCCTCGTTCTCGAGCTCGTCGTCCTCATCCTCCATGGCCTCGATCCAACGGGCCGACGTGGCCACCTTCTCGAAGTTGAAGGAGTGGGTGTTGAGGATCTTGTCAAGATCCACATCGCCATAGTTGCACTCGTAAATCTCGGCCTTTGGCTGTATCTCGTGGATGATGCCACGCAGGTGGGCCAGCTCATCTGGCGACACCATGTCGGCCTTGTTGAGCAGGATGATGTTGCAGAACTCGATCTGCTGGATGACCAGACTGGCGAGGTCTTCCTCCTCGTGGTCGTCCTTGAGCTCATCGCCAAGGCCAAACTCATCGCGCATGCGGAGGGCGTCCACCACGGTCACAATGGCGTCGAGACGAGCCACGCCGTTCTTCAGGGCCTCGGGCGCAATCATCTGCGGATAGGTGGAGACGGTCTGCGCAATGGGTGCAGGCTCGCAGATGCCGCTGGCCTCGATGACGATATAGTCGAACTGGCGGGTGTTGATCAAGTCGTTGAGCTGCTTCACCAGGTCCATCTTCAGTGTGCAACAGATGCAACCATTCTGCAGGGCCACCAGGCTGTCGTCGCCCTGCCCCACCACGCCACCTTGTTGGATGAGGTTGGCGTCGATGTTCACCTCGCCGATGTCGTTGACAATCACGGCAAAGCGAATGCCTTTCTTGTTGGCCAAGATGCGGTTGAGCAATGTGGTCTTTCCGCTGCCCAGGTAGCCCGTGAGCAGCAAGACGGGTGTCTCTTTTTTATCCATGTCTATATAAATTTAGTCTGTGTAAGTCTAATCAAAATCTGTGCCGAAGCGTGTTGGCGGGATGTTGGATTTTCCGAAAAGTTCCCTTTCACGCTTCTTCAAGGGCCAAAACGGTGGCCGTGAGATAGCGCGGCAAGCATCAGAATGGGTAGCCAATGGCGAAATGGAGGCTTTGGCTGTCCTTGAAACTGTCCACGTTGTAGAAGCCTGTCTTGTAAGGCACATGGAGGCCGATGCCCCAATCGAGACGGATCACGAGGAAGTCGAGATCGTAGCGCAAACCGACGCCCGTGCCGAGGGCCAGGTCCTTGAGGGCGCTCTTGACCTCAAACTTCACACCTTCGCGGTCGCTGTCGTGGGTGGTCCACACGTTGCCCGCATCGAGGAAGAGTGCGCCATAGAGGTTGCCGAAGAGGCGCGGCCGATACTCAAGGTTGGCCTGAAACTTGATGTCGCCCGTCTGGTCGAGATAATAGATGTCGGCTGAGGCGGGATTGTGGTAGCGGCCTGGGCCGATGGAGCGCACGGTGAAGGCGCGGATGCTGTTGGCGCCTCCCACATAGAACTGCTCACTGTAGGGTGCCGTCGATGAGTTGCCGTAAGCCCAGATAAGTCCCAGGTTGGCATGGCCCACGAGCGAACTGTGCTCACCGAGCTTCCAGGTCTTCACGAAGTCGGTCTCGAGTTTGACAAACTGGGCGTAGGGATTGTTGAACATCTCCTTGCCTTGCGCGCCCCACTTCTTGCCCGCGGCCATATAGCAGAGCGACAGCAGGTTGCCGGCCTCGCTCACCGTGGTCTGCCAGCGGATCGGATTGAGCTTGCCCGACGGACTGGTGTAGGTGTAGGTGTATTGCATCTTGGGCACGAACTGGTCTTGCATGGTGTAGTAGAGGTAGGGGTTGGACTGGAGCACGGAGTCGAAGGCTGCCGTAGAACTGCGCATATACTCATAGGAGAAGACCAACGGACTGAACTGGTGGCGACTGGTGGCCGACGTCTGCAAGTTATAGGTCCACTCACCCGACACAATATGACGCTTGAAATAGTTGGCACGGCTGATGATGTCCGACGACACCTTGAGCGTGGTCGACGGCACCGCATAGAAGCGGCGACGAAGATAGTGACGCGCCAGACGACCACGGAAGAAGTCGACAAAGGGGATGACCAACCGCGGGAACTTCAGCGAGGCGTCGACGCCATACTCATAGCTGTTAAACTTCGATGATGTGTGCTCGCCCTGGTGGGCCGTCTGCCACTCATAGCTGCCCTTGAGATTGATGTCGAGGAGCTCGCCCCCACGGAAGGCATTGCGCTTCGTGAAACCCACAACGATGCCTGGGCCAAAACGGTTGTTGGTCTTGCCGATAACGTTGCCCTCCACATAGAAATCGTAGGGCTTGTCGAGGATGGCGTTGATGCGCAGGTCGAGGGTGTCGCCTGAGGCGGTGGTGTCGCGCGGTGTGAACGTGAAGTCGAGCAGGCTGAAGAGTCCCGTGCTCGTCACGTTGGCCACGCTCTGTTGGTGGTCGTCGAAGCTATACAACTTCTTGGGGCGCAACTTCATGCCTTGCAGGATGACCGGCACACGCACCTTCGGCTTCTTGCCCTGGTAGTTGACCGACAGGTGACCACGTCGGATGGTGTCGGTCAACACGTCCATGTAGTTCTGTCGCAGGTCGATGCTGACGTTGCCTATCGTCCATGGCCGCTTGGCCTTCTCGGGCAGGTTCTCAATGGCCTGCAGGCGCAACTGCACCTTGCCGGGAACAGCTGTGGTGTCGGCCAGGTAGGAGGCGTATGATGGTTGCCAATAAAAATAGCCGTGATTGCGGAAGAGCTGGCTGAGGCGCGAGCGCTCGCCGTCGAGCGTAGAGACGTCGAAGGCGTCGCCTGCCTTGATCTTGGCGTCAGCCTCTGTGGCCCTGATCATGCTGTCGGCCACAGCGGGGAATCCCACATAACGCAGGGTGTCGATGGTGAAGAGGTGACCAGCGTCGACGCTATAGGCGATCTTGGCCTTCTTGGGATTGCGAAGGGTCTTCACCTGGTAGGTCACGTTGCCATGGAAATAGCCATGGGCCCGCAACACCTCCTTGGCCACCGAGGCGCGCAGCTCAGGGTTGACCCAGCTCATCAGCACGGGTTGGGAGCCAAACGACTTGAGCATCCAGCGGCCGAACCCCGAGTTGTCGTTCACAAAGGCGTTCCATACCCACAGGCCCACCTGTAGTGGCGACCGCACGCTGCTGCTGCCAAACAGGGCGCCGTTGGGCGCCGTGGCCAGCGCCGCGTCGAGCTCTTCCTGAATGGCGGCATAATGCACGCTCTTCTCGGGTGTCTTGTATTGGGTCGTCTCCAGACCCGTGTAGAGCTGGTCGCCCTCGGGTATGTTCTTGGTGGTGGAACAGGCCACGAGCAGACTGGCCATCACGATGATCAGGAGCAAGTGATGTGTCTTCATTCCTTTGGTTTCTTAATAGTCTTTGTGGTGTCGGCAGGCGCCTGCGGGATGACGTCTTGGGGATCCTTGAAGCGGAACAGGTCCTTGAAATGACGCACCTTGCGTTTCCACATGAATCCTCCGCCAAACTTGCTGACGCTGCCTTCCAGCCAGTCGTAACTGTCGCGCTCGTAGAAGAGGTTCAAGTATTTGTTTGACGTGGGACTGAGACGATACTCAAACGTCACGTTGTCGAAGAAGGTCTCGTCTTGCATCTGCACATCGTTGCCCGTCGAGAGCTTGCCGCCGATGACGATGCGCAGGCGGTTGTTCCAGAAGCGCTTGGCAAACTTGAAGTTGTAGTCTGTGTGGAGCGAACCATTGCCGCCGAAGCTGTTCTCCACACCGAAGCTCACGTCGAGCGACTGCAGGGCCTTGCCCGAGATCTGGTTGATCTGACTGTTGAGGAAAGCGCTCAGAGCGGAGTTCATCGTGAAGTTGCTGGTGTTGCCGTCGGCCAGGTACATGCCCGTGGTGAGCATGGTCACGGCGAGCTTGCCCCGCTCCTCCTTAGACATGGATTGCAGCTGATTGTGGATAGTCATGTCCTCTGGGGCGTCGATGGTGAACTCCAGGCCCATGTCGTTGAGCGTCTTGGTGACTACCACGCCACACGTGAACTCCACACTGCGCCCGTCGCTCGACGAGCCGCCGACAGTCGACTTCGTGGTCTCCGTGGCCGTAATGTTGAGCGCCGGGTTCATGGGGTCGCCCCTGAACTCGATGTAGCTGCCATCCTGGATCGTGAATGTCTTGAGCGGAATGACGGGCAAAGCGTATTTCATCTCACCGCTGCCAATGGTGTAGCGGCCACGAAGCACGATCTCGTCGACAGGATTGTATTGCAACCGCAGGTCGCCTCCTCCGATGATGTCAACATAGTTGGAATGGTCGGCGTTGAGGTAACAGTCGACGTGGGCGCCATCGTCGATGCTCACCGAGAGATCCATATTGAAGCCCGTGAGCGGCGGCCGACTGATCACATCGGGTGTGGTGTCGTTGAGGTTGGTGAACTCCACGAGACCGTCCAGTTGGTTGTCGGTAGAGAGGGGCGAGTCTTTCAAGTTGTATTTCAGGTCGGTCGTTCCCAGCACATCCAACTTGCCACGCATCGACAGGTTGTCGAGGGCGCCGCGCATCACGCCGTAGAAGTTGACATAGGCTTTACCAAAGGCCTCCGAGCGGGCTGTCTCACGTGAGTCGATGAGCAGGTAGTTGTCGGCACGCAGGCGCAAGTCGAGACGCATGTCACTCGTGTTGGAGAAGTCGAGCGAGCCCTGGACGGTGAGCGGCGATCCGTTGTTGGCAAAGAGGTCGTAGTCTTCAAACACCAGGTGGCTGCCTGTGATGGGCAACGGGTCGTCGGAACATCGCATCGCTACGCCATAGGGCTCGCTATAGATGTAGGCAGAGTCGAGGATCACCTCGCCGTTGATGTCGGGCTGACTGAGCGAGCCCTTCACCGTAAGGTTACCCTCAGCATAGCCCTTGAGACCGATGAGGTGCTCGGGGATAAAGCCGTTGGCCATGGTGAGTGGCAGGCGCTCCAGCCCCAGCGCCGCGTCGAGATAACCGTCGCCCTCTGACTTGTAGGAGCCGCTGAGCGTAGCCACCTCCTCGCCTTCGTGGGTCAGGAAACCATCGACATAGTGACTACCGTCGGCCTTTGGCAGGTAGGTGAACTCGGCACCCACATCGCCCATCGGACTACCCTCATAGACCAGGTTGGCCACATCGACCGTTGACGAGACGGTCAACTCCTCCGGCGTCTGCACGAGATGGAAGTCGCCGTCGAGAATGCCGCTCATGTCGGGCGTGAAGGGGATCATGGCCAAGGCGTCGCCGATGTCAAACTGGTGGAGACTGACGGTCACGTCTTGCAAGGCCTCAGTGTTCTCATTGTCGGTATAGATCTGTATGCCCATGCCGTCTTTGGCACGGAGCCTCATGTCGGCGCGGATGCGTCGGTCGTCGCCGAGATAGACGTAGTTGCTGTCGTTGACCGAGAAGCGCTTGTAGCCCAGCACTGGGTCGTCGCCATAGATGTGCAGGCTGACACCATGGGGCTGCATGGACCCTTGCAAGGCGAGGCTCACGCCGAGGCTGTCTTTCCAGTCATAGATGCGCGTCTTGAGATAGGTGCCGCGCTCATTGAGTCCGCCGTCGACAAAGGCATTGAAGATATACTTGGGGTTGTCCTTGCCGTTTTGCACATGGAGCGAATAGGCCATGTTGTGCTCGTCCGACTGGATGCGCAACCTGACGGTATCTATCTGGAAACTGTCAATCACAAGCGAGTCGATGCTGAGATTGCCGTTGAGGCCCGTGAGGGGCGACGATGTCATGTCGACAAACACATTGTTGAGCTCGTAGCCATAACGTTTCAGCAGGCGGCAAACCATATTATCCTTGCCCGACGAAAGGTAGAGACGCGCGTCGGGCAAGCGTTTGCGCAAACTGACCTGGTCGACATGGCGGTTCTTCAGTTGACTCTTCACCTCAGCCAGGAAGCCGTTGCTCCGGCGGAGCAGATGCTCATAACCGCCACGCCCATCCATGTCGAGATGGAAGTCGCCACAATCGACCACGGCATGTGTCGTGTCGGCGCGGGTGAGCACGTCGAGCACCACATCGTCGGGACGGTAGTAGGTCTTGGCATCCCACAGAGTGACGTCACTCACCATGCCCCTGACGAGATAGAACTTTTTCAGGTCGGTGGCCAAGTCGACGTGTGCACAGGCCGAAACGGTGAGTGGGTTATCGGTGAGGCGAAGGTTGTAGAGGTCAAGATGATGCAGGTCGCCAGACACGGTGGCGCGCATCTGCCGTCCCGTGGCCAGCGCGTCGAGATTGACCTGACCCTGGAAGAGGGGATTGTGGGAGTCGACATCTGCATGGATGCGTCCGCCCTGAGCCGTGGCTACCGCCGTGATGTTATTGAGATTGTAGTTGCCATAGCCAAACTGCCGGATGCGTGCCTCGGCCTGCAGGCGCATCTTGGGCGACAGGATGTCGGTACCCGCGCCCTTGACAACCAGCGACCCCGTGAACGGATGGAGTCCCATTGAGGGCAGGAAATGTTGCAATGGCAGGCGGATGGCTTCGAGGCGGGCGGCGTAGGCCATGCGTGAGGCGTCAAACTGAGCCGTACCGCGCAAACTGCCCCCACCCTGACTGGCCACAAATGTGGCGCGATAGTCGTTGCCATCGACACGCACCTTGCCATCGAAGGCTATGCCGCGCGGCACGTTGACCGTCCGCATGAGGTCGCGGTCGAGCATGGCTGTGAGGAAACTGAGATCGTAGGTGCGGGCACGAAGCGACAAGTCGGCCTTCAGGTGGTCGGGATCTGACAGGTTGGCCACAAAGCCGTCGCCGCTGATGCGAAACGCTGTGGGCAGGCTGAGGCGCACACCCGACAGGTGCATCTTCCGCATGTTGCCGCGTGCCACGACGTCGACTGCGAGCGGATAACTGGGCCAACGGCGCGCCAGTTCCTTCGGAAGGTTTTGGCCAACCATCGTGAGAATGTCGCGCTTGCCCACATGTCCATGCACGACGGCCTGGAGCTTGCCGGGTGCCTGCTCATCAAAGGCGTTGAGATCCATGCCAAAATCGACGGCCAGGTCCGTCTCAGGCGTCCGCAGTCGAAGGTCGGAGAGTGCAAGATGGGTGCTGTCCATCGAGAAGGCGCCCCGCAGGCTGTCGACGCGAAGCCCACTCTTCTCACGAAAATCGCAAGCACGGATGCGCACATCAAGTTTCGAGTCGCAAAAATAAAAGCTATCGGCCTTGAGGTTTAACCGACTGAGAAGCAGATGGTTAAAGTCAAGTCCTTCTGTTTTTGCTATAAAGTTCTGGTCATAACATACACCGCCGTCTTGCCAGTTAAGATGACGCACGGTGTAGAGGTTTTTGTAAAGGTCGAGATAGGCTTGCTCGGCCTGCGCTTCGCCAAACAGGGCGCGCACAGAAAGGGTGTCGCCAGGCATGTGAAGCGTGAAGTCGGTTTGTCGCAACTGGAGTTGCTGGAGGGCAATCTTCCAGTAGTTTTGACTGGGCGTTGTGTCTTCGGGCACGGTGTCGGCAAGAGCTAAGTCGATCTTGGCGTCGGCCAGGAGGGCGCGCTCGATGTTGACGTGTTCCTTGCCGAGGTCGATGCCATGAGCCTGCAAGCGGAGCTGGCCGACCTGACCTTTCACGCGCAACGAGTGGACGAGGTTGGCGGTATTGACCTTCATCTCATTGAAGGCCAACTCATCCACCATGACCTGCTTGCGTAACAAGGGCCACAGTTGCACGTTGGCCACCAGCGAACGGATGTCGGCCACGGTGTCCGTGACGCCCTTGAGCGAGTCGTTGGGCTGCAACACGCGCACGTCCTCCATCGAGAGATCGAGGGGAAACTTCAAGTGGACATGCCCCACATGGATGTCCATGCCGGTCTGCTCGGATGCATAGGCTGACACCTGGCGGACGGCCCAGTTTTGGAAGGGGGGGAAATAAAAAAGCACAAAGAGCAAGACCACCAACACCAAGGGTGTCAGCAAAACAATACCTATTCTTTTATGGGTCTTGCTCATGGCGTGTTTGACGGATGATTAACTTCCCACGGATTCAGCGATGTCGTGCCACAGGTGATCGTCGGGAAGAGGTGAAACGAGCTTGATCGGCTCGTGGGATACGGGGTGGATGAACTCCACGGCATGGGATAGCAGCGAGATGCTGCCGTCGGGGTTGCTGCGTTTGGCGCCATACTTGAGGTCGCCCTTGATGGGACAACCCATGTGGGCCAGTTGGCAACGGATCTGATGATGGCGACCGGTCATGAGATGAACCTCGAGCAATTGATAGTTGGCCGTGTGACCGATGACGCGATAGGCCAACACTGCTTTCTTGCCATTCGGCACCTCACGGTCGTAGGCATAGCTCTTGTTTTGTTTCTCGTTACGTGTCAGCCAGTTGGTGAGCGTCGCCTCAAGTGCAGGAGGAGCGTTCTTGGTGATCGCCCAATAGGTCTTGTGGATGTCACCATTCTTAAACATGGCGTTGAGCCGCGTGAGGGCTTTGCTCGTTCGGGCGAAGATGACGAGGCCCGCCACAGGACGGTCAAGACGATGCACCACACCCAGAAACACATTGCCCGGCTTATGGTATTTCGTCTTGATATACTCCTTTACCGTCTCGGAGAGGGGCGTGTCGCCGGTCTTGTCGCCCTGCACGATCTCGCCACTCTCCTTGTAGACGATAATGATGTGGTTGTCTTCGTAAACTACCTGCATCGGAAATGCAATCGTTCGGATTACATGTTCATGCCGCCATCGATCTGGATGACCTGACCGCTGACGTAGCTTGACATGTCGGAAGCGAGGAAGCAGCACACGTTAGCGATGTCCTCGGGCTTGCCACCACGACGAAGAGGAATCTTCTTCATCCAGTCCTTGCGGATCTCCTCAGGGAGCTGGGCGGTCATGGCTGTCTCGATGAAGCCAGGAGCCACAGCGTTGGCGCGGATGCCCTTAGGACCGAGCTCCTGGGCGATAGACTTGGCCAGGGCGATCATGCCGGCCTTTGAGGCGGCGTAGTTGCACTGACCAGCATTGCCGTGCACACCAACGACAGAAGCCATGTTGATGATGGAACCGCTACGCTGGCGCAGCATGATGGGCGAGCAAGCGTGGATGAAGTTGAAGGCAGACTTCAGGTTGACGTTCAACACGGCGTCCCACTGGGCCTCGCTCATACGGAGCATCAGGCCGTCCTTGGTGATACCGGCATTGTTGACGAGGATATCCACAGAACCGAAGTCGGCGTGGATCTGCTTGACGACCTTGTCGGTCTCCTCGAAGTCGGCAGCGTTGCCAGCATAGGCGCGGCAGGTGACGCCGAGTGCCTCGATCTCCTTGCGTGTGGCCTCCAAGCCAGCGGCCATGTCGTCGTTGAGCACAAGATCCGTGAATGCGATGTTAGCGCCCTCAGAGGCGAACTTCATAGCGACTGCCTTTCCAATGCCGCGGGCGGCACCTGTGATAATGGCGGTCTTACCTGTTAATAATCCCATTTTGTTTGTTATTTATTGTTTAACAATGTTTTGTCTGTTCTCTTGCGGCTTTCAGGACAGGAGCGTCACGCCAAAAGCGTCTCGAACCATTCATGGGGACGCAGACACCCCCAGGCGTTCTTGAAGGCACGCTCTATGCCCATTCTTGCCTAATTTGTGCAAAGTTACAACAAATAGTTGAAAACAGATATAGAAATGAGGTGAATTTATTGAACTTTTGGATTTAAAACATGCCAGCACAGGCTGATTAAGATTCCAAGTTTCTGATGAATGAAAAATGCCCACTCTCGGTTTTGCCACCCAAACGAGCGACAAAACCGAAAGCAGGCCATGGAAATAATAAAGCCCAATAAGGCTGCCTGCTAAAGTTGAAGTCTAATCACTTCATGACCTTCACATACTTGCCATTTCGTTTCACGATATACACCCCTCTGCCTGTGGCGTTGGTCTTGACGCCCTGCAGGGTATAGATGGCCGAAGCGTCATCAATGCTTTCGTGGACCACGCCACGGATGCCCGCTGCTACGTCGACAAAATCGGTCGTGGTGATGCGGCTCATCGGCACGAAGGCCTGTGCGTCGCTGTCATACTCCTCATACTGCATCGTGAGGAGCGCGTTGTCGTGCTCGGGGTCGTAGGTGTAGACATAGCGCGAGCCGCCTGTCTTCTCATAAACGTTGTCATCCTCGTTGATGCCGTAATCCTCTTCCGCATCGAGAACGATGTTGCCATTGGCGTCGTAGGTCGTGGTAATCACCGTACCCTCGTTGAGGTCCTTGTCGTCGAGCACGCCGTCGTCGTTGCTATCCTCATAATACCTATATTCGTAGACAAAGCTGCCGTTGTCGTCGGTGTATTTCTTTGTGGTGACGGCCTTGCTCAGCACATCGGTGTAATCGATGGTCTCGGTGTATCCGTTCTTGTCATCATAGGTCACCTTCACAGTGCCGAAGTCTTGGCTCTTGCCTGTGGTCTTGTCGTAATCACCAATGGTGGCTGAGACGACATAGTTGCCATAGTTCTGCCAACTGTCATAACCGTCCACCAACTGGCCGTTGGTCTGCTTCCACACGATGTTGTGCAGGTATTGCGACTGGAGCCATGAGCCATCCCATTGCTGCTCTTCCAAGTAGAACGATGTGGCCTGCTTGGTGGTAGGGTCGAAGGTGTTGGTGATGCGTTGGATGTCGTCAAACTGGCCGTCATAGGGCACCGCCAGTGCGAGACTGGTCACATTGTTGTCGGTGTTGCGCACGATGGTACGACGGAACGAGTCATGGTTCTCCACCCACTTCTTGTTGTCGGCATCCCAGTCATACTTGTCTTTCGTGAGGGTCAACTCGGGCAGTATGGCGTCGTAGGTCTGCACACGTTTTGACGAGGGCGTGAACGTGGTGCCACCGTCAGCAGAGACACTCTCGGTCTGGGTGGCCAGTTGGTCGTCGTCGGTCCATGTGTAGTCGGTGCGCGTGAAGTCGTCGTCGGTCTGAAGGTCGAGGCGGGTCTGGCGTCCCTTGGCGTCATAGCTGAATGTGTAGACGCCGGCATCCATCCACTCCCCGTCCATATACAAGGACTCCGTCTGTGTCTTGGGCTTATAGAGAGAGGTAGCCTGCGAGGCAGCGGCGCGCCGACGGGCATGGGTAGCCTTTCCGTCCTTGACGCTCTTCAGCGCCACATCGTTGGCCTTGACACTGGCCACGGGGGCGGCGGCGTGTATGCGCGCGTGACGCAACTGTTGGGCGTTGGCGGTTGCTGTGCAGGCGGCAAGGGCAACCATCGCAATGAAAGTAGAATTCTTCATAAGCAATAAAATTGATGTTATACTAACGTTTTTGTGATATTTTGCAAGCGGCTCTTGGTATTTGCTTGCAAAAGTACACTTTTAATTTGAATTCCATATACAATTTGCCATATATTTATCCTGCTATCAGTGCTACATTTGACTTAGCTCCATCTCAAAGGCTGAATTCCATCTGCAAATATAGCCCTACGGCTTCTTGTTTCTTGATATAAATCAATAAATTATCTATTTGCGACAAATGTCACACATTTTGTGAACAATTCAGCCACAGACAGCGCCACTTGTTCAAAAAAATGTAGTACTTTTGCAAACAGAAAGTTAGTAATCAGTAAGTTATTATACTGGGAGTATTAAATTTTACGTAATCATGACAGAGAAGAAGACTACAAGTAAGGCAGCTGCAACAAAGACAACTGCTGCAAAGAAGACCACCACAAGAAAGAGCACGAAGAAGGCTACAGTGTTTGTTGACGCTGAGAACGCTGGCTTCCGCGCAGGTGACGTTTACAATGCACTCGCAGCCGCTGGCGACGCCCTGAGCGTTGAGGATCTCGCCAAGACCACAGGCAAGACTGAGGCCGAGATTCTGCTGGGCATCGGATGGTTGCTCAAGGAAGGCAAAGTGAAAGGTGCCGAGGGCAAGGTTGTGCTTGCTTAAGACAATAAGAAACTACAGGAGCCGCAGCTCATTCGCGTGAGTTGCGGCTTTTTTCTTTCATGAGAGAAGAGATCCTGAAAATAATGGCCGAGGCCGGACCTGAGGGCTTGCGCGTGCGCAAGATCATCCTTCATGTCTACAACTCGCAGAACAGCCTGTTCCACGCGGTAAGCCTGGAGGAGGTGAGGCGGCGCGTGTTGGCTTTTCTTCAACAGAACAGCCGCCATCCTCATGATCTACTTCAACATCCCTCGTGGGGCGTCTATCGCCTGAACCCCAACAACAAACGGGCTCGAATCATCCAACTCTCGTTCTGTTATGAGGAGGAAAAGACTGATGATGAGCCCCGAAAGGAGACCGACAGTCCTGCCGGCCCCACCCTATTCGACTGAACCTCGACAAGCCTTTTCACTTCCTTCTCACCCTGCATAAAAGCAGCAAGGCGGGCAGGCATCCGACCACTTTCGGTCGATGCCTGCCCGCCTTGTTATGGTGTCTGTCTTTATCAGATGAAAAGCAATCCTATCCTAAACACCAGCGCAGAGACCACCCATGCCAAGACCGTGGTGTAGCCTGCGGCAAAGAGTGCCCACTTCCACGTGCCCGTCTCACTCTTGATGGCGGCAATGGTGGCCAGACAAGGGAAGTAGAGTAAGACGAAGAGCAAGAAACAGAACGCTGTAAGCGTGGCCACAGCCTCCAGGCGCGGATCGTTAAGACTCATGCCTTGCGTCTTTGCCACATCGGTGGTGATGAGCTTGTGCAACTTCTCATACTTGCCTCCCTCGTCGTTCACGCCCTTGTCGTCAGCAAAACTGTCATCGTTGGCATAGAGCACGCCCATCGTGGAGGCCACAATCTCCTTGGCACCCACGCCGGCGATCAAGCCCACGTCAAACTTCCAGTTGAACCCTTGGGGCTCAAACACAGGCTCCACGGTCTTGCCGATGCGACCAATATAGCTCTGTTCCTGTTGCTGTTGGGGTGTGAGCTGTTCATTGTGGGGGAAATAACCAAGGGCCCACACGATGATCGTCGACACGAGGATGATGCCTCCCATCTTCTTCAGGTATTGTTTGCCCTTCTCCCAGGTGTGGCGTCCCACAGCCTTGGCTGTCGGGAAGCGATAAGGCGGCAACTCCATGACAAACGGCGTGTCCTCGCCCTTGACCAGGAACTTGGTGAAAATCTTACTCATGAGGATGGCCATGGCGATGCCGATGAGATAGAGCACCGTCATGATGAGCCACTGCTGGCGCAAGGAGAAGAACGTGCCGATGATCATGATATAGATTGGGATGCGCGCCTCGCAACTCATCATGGGCAGGATGAGCATCGTCACCAACCGTGACCGGCGGCTCTCGATGGTGCGCGTGGCCAACACGGCAGGCACGTTACATCCGAAGCCCATGATGAGTGGGATGAACGATTTTCCGTGGAGACCCATCTTGTGCATCAACTTATCCATGATGAAGGCGGCACGCGACATGTAACCACAGTCCTCCATGAACGAGATGAAGAAATAGAGGATCAGGATCTGGGGCAGGAAAACGATGACCGCTCCCACACCACCGATGATGCCGTCGACGAGCATGTCCTTCACGGGACCATCGGGCAGGTGGTCGCCCAGGAAGTCGCCCAACAGGCTGACGCCTGAGTCGATCCAGTCCATGGGATAAGCGCCCAGGTTGAACGTAACGAAGAACATCAGGGCCAGCAGCGCAATGAAAATGGGAAATCCGATGACACGGTTGGTCAGGATGCGGTCGAGCAGGTGTGTCACCTGGTAGGTGTCCTTGCCCTTGCCCGTCATGTAGCCAGCCTCGGCCAGGGCGCCACGGATGAAACCATACTTGGCATCCATGATAGCGGTTTCCGAGTCTTCCTTGGTCTCTTCCATCACGCGCTTGGCGGCCTCATCGCGATGTTCCAGGATCTCGGCAGCGTCGGGGAAGGTCTTCACGAGGGCCTCCACCTCCTTGTCGTTCTCAAGAAGCTTGATGGCCAGATAGCGCGTGGAGTAATGCTCGCGCAGGCCAGGCTCTTTCTTCAGGTGCTCCTGCATCTCGGTGATGCCGTGCTCTATCTCATGACCGTGGTTGATGTGTATATGGCGGAAGTGGGCATCGGAGCCCTCAGCAGTCTCATACACCTCGATGACCTTGTGGAAGAGGTCTTGCACGCCACGTCCCGACGTGAACACCGTCGGTTGCATGGGCACGCCGAAGAGGCTCGACAGAGCGTCGATATTGATGGTGTCGCCACGCTGCTCGGTCTCATCAAACATGTTGAGCGCCACGACCATGCGAATGTGCATGTCGATGAGCTGAGTGGTGAGATAGAGGTTGCGCTCGAGGTTGGAGGCGTCGATGACGTTGATGACCACGTCGGGTGTCTTCTCCACCAGTTGCTTGCGCACGTAGAGCTCCTCGGGCGAATACGCCGAGAGCGAATAGGTGCCAGGCAGATCGACAAGGTTAAACTCATAACCGCCAAACGAGGCGTGGCCTTCCTTGGCATCAACCGTCACACCGCTGTAGTTGCCCACGCGCTCATGAGCGCCGCTGGCAAAGTTGAAGAGCGATGTCTTTCCGCAGTTGGGGTTTCCCACGAGGGCCACGTTGATCACCTTGTGACGCCTGTCGGCAGCGTCGGCCAACTGGGCGTCGGTGATGGCCATGTCGTCAGGATCCTTCGCATCGACAACGGTTCGCAGCTCGTCGGCGTGCTCCACCTTCTCACGGTTTCTCATTTGGCGTGCTTCCTCCTGTGTGACCACCTCAATCATGTCGGCCTCGGAGTGGCGCAGACTGACCTCATAACCCATGATGCGGTATTTCACGGGGTCTTTCAGCGGTGCGTTGAGCAACACCTCGACGGTCTTGCCCTTGATGAAACCCATCTCCACGACTCGCTTGCGGAAACCTCCGTGGCCCATCACCTTGACGATGATGCCGGTCTGGCCCGTATGCAATTCTGATAACTTCATATTGCTTGTTATTTTTAACGCTGCAAAATTACAAATATTTATTCGCAACGGAGTTGCAAAGGGGAAATATCCGCTCAGAATACCCATAATTAGGTATGATGGGAGGGCTAGCATCACTTTTGTGGACGGCAGGAATACAAAAAGGCATAGGACGTTTCATCCTATGCCTTTCGTCACACCATCACCTGTCTTGTTGACGAGGGGGGGGGCTTGTCGCTTGGCGATGGTGGTATTGTTGTTGTAGAGCGACGACCACTTGTCGCTCCGCGATGGCGTTACTTGTCGCTTGGCTTTTCGCCTGGTTTGCGGCCAGGGCGGAAGTTCTTGAGGTCGGCCTCGTACTTGGCAAACTGCTCGTCGGTCATGATCTTTTTCACCGCGGCCTTGTAAGCTTCCATCTGTGTGGTCATCTCCTTACGCATGGCCTCCATCTGCTCTTTCGACGGGCGTTGGCGTGCCACACTGTCGCGGCGCTCCGGCCGTTGGCCTTGGCCACGCATGCGCGGTCCACGCGGACCACCCATGTGCAAGAACTTGTCGCCATAGGTGGTGTTCACCTGCAACAGCTGTTGGGCTTGTTCCTTACTGAGTCCGTAGCGCTCGGCCATGCGGTCGGTCTGCTTCTGGATCATCTCCGTCTTACTGGGGCGCTGGCGCTGGGCCTGCTGGTTATCGCTATTCTGTGCGCTTGCCGACATGGTAAGGGTCAGCGCGGCCACGATCATAAGCATCACTTTCTTCATCACTTGTTCTCGTTTTAATGGGTTTCACATGTTTCCGAGGCCCACTGGAGCCTGCGGGGTTTTAGTTGCAACTGTTACTTTGACGAGGAGCAAGGCCAGACGTTTAATGGTTTTCACATTTTTTGACTCATTCTTTTGAAGACCGACAAAAAAGAAGCGGCACCGAAGCCAAAGATTACTCTGACCGCGTTGCCGCATCTTCCTATATAAAAAGGTGAACTTACTCTGTCGGCACCTCAAACTTGTCGCCAGTCTCCTCGACGAGCTTCTTCTTGAATGCCTCGGGGAAGCCCGGACGCTTCACGGCCGCGCCGATGCCCTCTTTGGTGCGGAGGAACTTGCCATTGGCCTCGGGCTTGACTGCCATGTCGTTGTACTTCACAATAAGGTAGATGGCCAACTGATGCCAGCGGTCCAACATCTGCTGTGCCTTCGCGTTGCTGTAGTCATTGAGATACTTCACGGCCTCATTGGCATCGGTCTTGCAGAGTTCCACGGCCTTGGCTTCCACATCGGCCTGCTGTGCGAAGTAGCTCTGCTCCAGCGAGTCTCTAACCGCCTTCAGACTTGGGAACATCAGCGAGTAACGAGGATAGACCATGTTGCTCACCCAGTTGCAAACCCAATAAGCATTCTTCATCGAGAAGGTCACGGCATCGGCACCAGGAGTGTTGTAGCACTCAGGCTGCACGGTGTTGCCGCAATAGATCGGCGTGTAGGCCACCATGTTGCCATCGTCGTTGCCAAACCACAAGACGCCGCCCACCTGGCGAGGCAACCACGAGCGCATCTGCGACACGTAGGAGAAGCCTGTCTGCTGGGTTGAGGTAGGACGCTCGTTGAAGTATTTCTTTCCGTTCACCTCATAAAACAATGGTGTGGGACGATAGGGCATCTGCCACACGCCACCACCCATGTCGGTGGAGTCGAGCGCCATGGGCGTTCCCTCGAAATGGTCGCGCATGGCGGCCTCTACATCTTGGACCGACAACTTCTTGTCGGGGACGACCCACAGGGGCATGTCCTCAGCGTTCTTGTCCTTACCCAAGGCCCAGGGCAGGTAACGGTCCATGCCCTTCACGAAACGATTGAAGAAGGCCCACACGCGGGCGTCACAGATGCGGCGTCCTGAGAAATCGGGAGCGGCATAAGCCTGCTTCCAGGAGAAGTCAGCGTCTTTGCCAGTGAACCAGCCCTTCTCGCGGGCAAACTTCACCACATCTTTCGCATACATGACGTTCTGCTTGTCCTTCATGTTGAACTTGCCGATGCGGCTCTGGTTGGCGTGGCCACAGATGGCGTTGTCGGGGATACGCTGGGCCACCCAAACCACACTCTTCGAACCAGGGCCCTTGCCCTGCATCTCCATGATCCACGCCTCATTGGGGTCGCAGATGGTGAACGTCTCGCCCTCGGAGCAGTAGCCATAGGTCTGGGCCAACGTGGTCATCACGTGGATGGCCTCGCGAGCCGTCTTTGAACGCTGCAAGGCGATGTAAATCAATGATCCATAGTCAATTCCGCCCTTTGCATCGACCATCTCCTCGCGACCGCCATAGGTGGTCTCACCAATGGTGACCTGAAACTCATTGATGTTGCCGATGACGTTGTAGGTCTCGGGTGCCTCTGGGATCTGCCCGATATAACGGTGGGTGTCCCAGTCGACCACGTCGCGCATGGTGCCCTTCGGATGCTTGCCGGCAGCGTAATGAGCCAAGCCAATAAACATGCCGTAGTCATCGGCGTTGTAAGAGCAGATGACAGAGCCATCGGCTGAAGCCTTCTTGCCCACGATGAAATTGGTGCAGGCAGATGAATAGCTGGCCACGAGGGCGAACGCCAGCAATGCGAATACTTTCTTCATGATGGGATATTAACAAGCCTTGAAACTCATGTCGAGACCCTTGACGCTGTGCGTGAGGGCTCCAACGCTGATGAAATCGACGCCTTGCTCCGCATAGCTGCGGATGGTGTCGAAGGTAATGCCGCCCGACGACTCCACCTCATAACGGTGATCGATGAGGTCGACAGCCTTCTTGGTGTCGGGCACGGTGAAGTTGTCGAGCATGATGCGGTCCACGCCACCCTTGTCGAGCACCTGCTGGAGCTCATCAAAGTTGCGCACCTCAATCTCAATCTTCAGGTCGAGGCCCTTGTCCTTCAGGTACTGATGACAACGGTCGATAGCGTTGTTGATGCCGCCGGCAAAATCGACATGGTTGTCCTTGAGCAGGATCATGTCAAACAGGCCAATGCGATGGTTCATGCCGCCGCCGATCTTCACGGCTTGTTTCTCAAGGATACGCATGCCGGGTGTGGTCTTGCGGGTGTCGAGCACATGGGCGCCGGTGCCCTCAATGAGTTTCACATACTTGTTGGTCATGGTGGCGATGCCGCTCATGCGCTGCATGATGTTGAGCATCAGGCGCTCTGTCTGCAACAGCGAGCGCACCTTGCCCGACACCACGAAAGCGATGTCGCCCTTCTTCACATGGGCGCCATCCTCGATGAACACCTCCATCTGCATGGTGGGGTCAAAGCGATTGAACACCTTGCGGGCCATGTCGACACCAGCCAGGATGCCGTCCTCCTTGATGAGCAGGTGGCTCTTGCCCATGGCGTCTTCGGGTATGCAACACAGGGTGGTGTGGTCTCCGTCTCCTATGTCCTCGGCAAAGGCGAGGTCGATAAGAGCATCTTCAAGTTCGTTTACTGATAACATGTTATTTTGTTTTGATTTATTTTACCTTGGCGTCTTTCAGCAATTTCATATTGGCGTTGGGCGCAAATTTTCGTGTCGGGCGGGCTCCGTTGTCAGCAGGAGCGATGGCCTGCGGACCGCCTGGGCTGTTGGTGGGCCCCTCGTCACGCCCTGGCGCAGGCTCTATCTTTTCCGGAGTGCGTGCCGGCTGAGGCTTGGCGGTGTCGGCAGCCGGAGCCGCGGGCGTCGTACTGGCGGGCTTGGCCACCTGCCTATGGCAACGCAAGAGATGGATCTTGTCGAAACTCACCAACTGCAACGTGGTGGACGAACTGTTCATCTGGTTGTTCTTGTTGAGCAGGAAATAGCCGCGGATCTCCTTCACACCCAGGCTGTCGCCATCGGTGAGCACCACCTGTTGGTCCATGGGCATGGAGACGTGCATGACGCGTGAGGCCACGCTGTCGTTGCTATACACCAAGGCCAGTGTGACGATGCCGTCGCGCATGCCATCCTGGAAGATGAAATTGCTGTGCAGCGAGAGCACATAGTCGTCGCCCCGTTGCGCCTTGGCGTCGGGATTGAAATGGAACGAATAGATGTTATAGGGTTCGTTGGGTATCAAAACGAGCGACTGCGGCCCCTTCCAGAGGTCGATGGTGTCGCCCGAGACGGTGTTGAAGTTCTCACTGTCGCCACCCATGCTGACCGACGAGCCTGCCGCCTGCGCATCCTTGCTCATGCGCTCGGCAATGTTCTCATACATGTCGTGGAGCTGCGTGGCATGGCGCATGTAATAGACCATCGACGAGTCGAACTCGGCTGTGGTCACGCCATACTTCTTCAAGACAGCCGTGTGATAGGTAATGATGTTCTGGTCGTAGTTGCCCGAGGCCTGGCGAGCCATGGCATCCGCCAAATGGTAGTCGTAGAGCAAGTCTTCCATCTCATCGGGTTGGATGACGCCCGACGGCACCGAGGGCTTGCACGAGGCGACAAGAGCCACGACTGCCATCACCAACAGTCCCAACTTGAATGAGCGACGCATAGAAATCATCATGCCTTGGAGTCTGAATCGTGTTGGGGTTCTTTGTGAAACGCCACCCGGACGGTGGTCTCCATGCGTTCGAGGTCTTTGCGGCAAAAGAGCAACAGGCAGATAACACCCACCGTGATGCAAGAGTCGGCAAAGTTGAAGACGGGCGAGAAGAACGTGAACTCCTCCCCACCCCACACGGGAACCCATGAGGGCCATGTGGCGTGGAAGATGGGAAAATAGAACATGTCGACAACGCGCCCCATCAACACATCGGCGTATCCTGTGCCGAACGGCACCCAATAGGCCACATAGAACGGTGAGGACGCGCTGAAAACGAGGCCATAGAACAACGAGTCGAAGATGTTGCCGGCGGCACCCGCCAGCACCATCGAGAGGAACACCACATAGCGGGTGCGGCCTTTCTGCCTCACGGTCTGCCAGATAAACCAGCCGATGGCCGACACCGCCACGATGCGGAGCAAGCTGAGGAAGAGTTTGTTGATGAACGTTATGCCCCACGCCATGCCATTGTTCTCCACAAAGGTGATGTAGAACCAGTCGGTGATGCGGATCGACTCTCCCAGCGTCATGGAGGTCTTCACCTCTATCTTGATGACCTGGTCGATGACGAGAATGGCCACCACCAGCAGCCACGCCAGTCGTCCGTCGGTCATCCACTCGTGTTTTGTAGTCTTGCCCATTTAGTGATTTCTTGATTGTTTGGATGCCACGCTGAGCGTGGCGTGTGGCACGAGGCGCAGGCGCTCCTTGGGTATCAGCTCGCCTGTGATGCGGTCGATGCCATAGGTCTTCTTCTCGATGCGCACGAGGGCGGCCTCCAGTCCCTGGATGAACTTCTGCTGGCGCTGGGCCATCTGGATGAGCTGTTCCTTCTCCATGGCCTCGGTGCCCTCTTCGAGAATCTTGTAAGTAGGTGCGGTGTCGCTGTCTGAATTGCTGTCGGCATTCATCAGTTGCCGCATCATGTCGCTGTAGCTCTTGCGGGCCACATCCAGTTTCTCATTGATGATTCCGCGAAACTCCTCGAGTTCCTGGTCGGAATAGCGTTTCTTGATTTCCATGACGATACAAACCAAACCACCCCAAGGTGGACGTTACCACGTGATTGATGAAAAACGCCCTCTCCTGCGCGTCCGGGGCAAGGGGCCGCTGATGCTTGCGCCTTGCGCCGAACGGCATGAGGGGCTATGAGAGAGGGATGGGGAGGCCTTATGCCTTCTCCACCTTGATATTGATCTTGAACGTGTCGAAGTCGGTCTCGGCGCCGTCGTTGGCCGCCACGGCGATGTCGTCGGCCAGCACCTGCGCCTTCACATAGTCGCCAAAGGCGGCAATGGCAGCGTCGGTCTCGGCATGAGGCGCCACGGTGACCTTGATGCGGTCGGTGATCTCGAGGCCACCCTCCTTACGCATGTTCTGGATGCGGTTGATAAGCTCGCGGGCCATACCCTCGCTCTTCAGCTCGGGTGTCAGCTCCACCTCCAGGGCCACGGTCAGGTTGCCCTCATTGGAGACGAGCCAGCCGGGCATGTCCTCGGAGATGATCTCCACGTCAGCCACATCGACGGTCACAGCTTGGCCGTCGACCTCGAAACTGTACTTGCCGTCGCGCTCGAACTCGGCAATCTGCTCTTGCGAGAGGTTGCTCATCGTGGCGGCGACGCCCTTCATGAGCTTGCCAAACTTCTTGCCCATCACGCGGAAGTTGCACTTCACCTTCTTCACAAGGATGTTCTGGCCTTCAGCATAGGTCAAGTTCTTGACGTTCACCTCGTTGAGTATCAGGTCCTTAACAGCTTCAATATGAGCTTTCTGTGCCTCGTCGACCACGGGTATCATGATCTGGGCGAGCGGCTGGCGCACCTTAATGCTCACCTTGCGGCGCAGGGCAAGCACCATCGACGTGATCTTCTGTGCCATGGCCATGCGGAGCTCCAGGTCGGCGTTGATGAGTGACTCATCGGCCACGGGGAAGCGGTCGAGGTGAACCGACTCCAGCGAACCCTCCAGGTCCTTGTAGAGTTGGTCGGCAAAGAATGGGGCGAACGGTGCCAAGAGCTTGGAGACGGTCATCAGGCAGGTGTAGAGCACTCGGTAAGCGGCCAGCTTGTCGGCGCTCATCTCCTTGCCCCAGAAACGTTTGCGGTTGAGGCGCACATACCAGTTGCTCAGGTCGTCGTTGACAAAGGCGTCGATGAGACGGCCGGCACGTGTCGGGTCGAAATTGTCGAGCTCACGGGTGACTCCCTTGATGAGGGTGTTCAAGCATGAGAGAATCCAACTGTCGACCTCGGTCAGCGCGTCACGGCTGTCGGCCAGCGTGCCCTCCTTGGGGTCGAAGCCGTCGACATTGGCGTAGAGGGCGAAGAAACTGTATGTATTATATAAGGTACCGAAGAACTTGCGACGGCACTCGTCTACGCCGTTGGGGTCAAACTTCAGGTTGTCCCATGGCTCAGAGTTGGTGAGCATGTAGAAGCGCACGGGATCGGCGCCATACTTGTCGAGCATCTCAAAGGGGTTGACCACGTTGCCGACGTGCTTGCTCATCTTGTTGCCCTTGGAGTCGAGCACAAGACCCGAACTGATGACGTTCTTGAAGGCCACCGAGTCGAAGACCATCGTTGCGATGGCGTGGAGCGTGAAGAACCATCCGCGTGTCTGGTCGACGCCCTCATTGATGAAGTCGGCGGGGAAGAAGGCTGGGGGAACAGGTGTACCCTCGTAGGTGCTGTGAACCAGCTGGTTGCGATAGGTCTGCTCATCCAGTCCTGTAGCCTTCAAGCCCTCGGCATTGATGGCACCCTCAAAGGGATAGTGGAGTTGGGCATAAGGCATCGAACCAGAGTCGAACCAGACGTCGATCAGGTCGCTCTCGCGATGCATGGGCTTGCCGCTCTCGCTGACCAGCACGATGCGGTCGATATACGGACGGTGCAGGTCCACCTTGTCGTAGTTGGCCTTGGAGAAGTCGCCCACCACAAAGCCGAGATCCTTCAGCGGATTGCTCTCCATGAAACCGGCAGCCACCGCCTTCTCTATCTCGCCATAGAGCTCCTCGATGGAGCCAATGCACTTCTCGTGGCGGTCCTCATCGCGCCAGATGGGCAACGGCGTGCCCCAGAAGCGCGAGCGTGAGAGGTTCCAGTCGTTGAGGTTCTCGAGCCAGTTGCCGAAACGGCCTGTACCTGTGCTCTCGGGCTGCCAATGGATGGTCTTGTTGTAAGCCACCATCTCCTGCTTCTTCGCCGTGTCGCGGATAAACCATGAGTCGAGCGGATAATAGAGGATGGGCTTGTCGGTGCGCCAGCTATGGGGATAGTTGTGCACCATCTTCTGTATCTTGAAGGCGGTCCCCTCTTGCTTCATCTCCATCGAGATGATGATGTTGAGGTCCTCGGCCTTGGCAGAGGCTTTCTTGTCCCACACGCCATCGGGGTTGAACTTGGGATCGTATGCGTTCTTCACATAGTCGCCGGCATGGTGGCTATAAGCCTCCACATCGACGCAGCGCTCCACGAAGTTGGGATCAAGGTCGTCGAGCAGGTAGTACTTGCCTTGCAGGTCGACCATGGGGCGTGTCTCTCCCTGCTTCGAAATGAGGTAGAGAGCGGGTACGCCAGCGTCGTTACAGACCTTGGCGTCGTCGGCACCAAAGGTGGAGGCGGTGTGGACGATACCGGTACCGTCCTCGGTGGTGACATAGTCGCCGGGGATGACACGGAAGGCCTCGTCGGCCATCTCCACAAACTCATCGCGGCCGTCGGCGCCCTTGAACACCTTCTCAGGATGGGCGGCGGCATAGTCGTTGACAAACTTGTGGCTGTACTGGCTGACCTTCTCGCAGGGCTTCACCCAGGGCATGAGCTGCTGGTAGTGGATGCCCACGAGATCGGCACCCTTCATGTGGTCGATGACACGCCAGGGGCAGTGCTTGTCGTCCTTGTCATAGGCTGGCAGCTCCCCCTCCTTCACCTCGTGGTCGGCATCGAGATAGGAGCCCAGCAGGCTCTCGGCAATAATGGCGGTGATGGGCTCACCCGTGTAGGGGTTGTAGGTCTCCACGGCCACATAGTCGATCTTCGGGCCCACGCACAGCGCGATGTTGGAAGGCAGGGTCCAAGGCGTGGTGGTCCAAGCCAGGAAATAGGGTTTGCCCCACTTCGTCCACTCGGCCTTCGGCTCCTTGATGAGGAACTGGGCGGTGACGGTGGTGTCCTTCACGTCCTGGTAGCAACCGGGCTGGTTGAGCTCGTGAGAGCTGAGGCCAGTGCCGTCAGAGGGCGAATAGGGCTGGATGGTGTAGCCCTTATAGAGCAGACCCTTGTTGTAGAGCTGCTTGAGCAGCCACCACAGGGTCTCGATATACTTGGTGTCGTAGGTGATGTAGGGGTGCTCAAGGTCGACGAAATAGCCCATGCGCTGGGTCAGCTCATCCCACTCCTTGGTGAACTTCATCACATCCTGGTGGCAGCGGTGGTTGTACTCCTCCACCGAAATCTTCTCACCAATGTCTTTCTTGGTAATGTGCAACTCCTTCTCCACATTGATCTCCACGGGCAGTCCGTGGGTGTCCCAACCGGCCTTGCGCTTCACCTGGAAGCCCTGCATGGTCTTATAGCGGTTGAAAGTGTCCTTGATGGAGCGGGCGAGAACATGGTGAATGCCCGGATGACCGTTGGCAGAGGGTGGGCCCTCGAAGAAAATGAACTTGGGGCAACCCTCACGCTCATCAATACTTTTGTGGAAGATATCATTCTTCTCCCACTCTGCCAAGACCGCTGCGTTGGTCTTGGTCAAATCCAATCCACTATGTTCGGCAAATTTCTTAGCCATAATCTTTTCTTGCTTTACCTTAATTATATGTTTGGCGCAAAGTTAACAAAAAAGTATGGAACAAACAAATTTTCACAATTTCTTTTGTTTTCCTAACAACCATCGGCACAACCATTAACACTACATAACGCTTTCGCTCTTTTTGCAGGGCAACGTTCCACAACCAGGAAATAGCCTCATGGTCCATGCCTACAGGCGGATGGACTTGTCGTTGACATATAAAAGAGGTGGCTGTTGTTACCCAAACAATAACGGCCTTTAGTTGATCGCAGCAGTACTTGATAGAGAAGCCGGCTGTACTTGATAGAGAAGCCGGCTGTACTCGATAGAGAAGCCAGCTGTACTTGATAGAGAAGCCAGCTGTACTTGATATCGCGTACCAAATGATTAGTCGCAACCATCGTTTCGTTCCTTACAAATCAAACGAATGTGGTATTATATTCAAGCGGATTTAGAAAAACGGGCTGAAAGCCCAGTAAGTACATAGCCCAGGGCAAGCGAAGCGGCGCCCTGGGTAGAAACGACCTATGTAATTACGTCCTGAAAGGACAAAAGTATAGTAATCAAAGAACTATTGTTGGCGGCTAAACGGTGACGACTACACTTTTGCCCCTACAGGGCGTAAGCTCACCCCCCATCCCAACCCAGGGCGCCGCTTCGCTTGCCCTGGGCTAGGAATTCATTGGGCTTTCAGCCCGCACTAGGCAAATCGATAGAAACCTATTAGGCAAAAACTTGACTATCTAATAATAAGGAGTATGAGAAGCCCCTTTCCTGGATGTTATCGCGTCGGCAAGTTCTCCCAAAAGGTCGAAAAATACGTCATCTACAACAAAAATCCCTCAAAAACCAATGAGCCAAGTCGAATAATTCGTATCTTTGCGACATCAACACCTAAAGAAGACTCATGATGAAACAATTTCGTTGGATACTCCTTATATTATTAGTGGCCCTGTCGTGCCACGTCACAGCGCTCACAGCCAAGACCCACAAACGACTCAAGGTGGCCCTGGTGCTCGGGGGCGGCGGCGCCAAGGGGGCGGCCGAGGTGGGCGTGCTCAAGGAGATTGAGCGCGCGGGCGTGCCCATCGACTACATCGTCGGCACGAGCATCGGCTCCATCGTCGGTGGCCTCTATTCAGCGGGCTACCGCGCCCAGCAACTCGACTCGCTCTTCACCCACCAAGACTGGTTGACCCTCTTCAACGACCGCAAGGCCAAGAAAGGTGAGAAGGTCAGCGAGATCAAGGGCTTCGGTCTGATGCGTGGCCTTGGCGTGCTGCAGTTTCTTGACTCGCTGCTCACAGCCATGAACACCTATCATGGTCCTGGCCAATGCCCCGATTCCATCGACTTCGACCGCATGCCCATCCCCTATCGCGCTGTGGCGTGCGACGTTGGCAGCGGCCAAAGCGTGGCCCTCGCCCATGGCAACCTGCCGCTCGCCATGCGCGCCAGCATGGCCATCCCCGGCGTGTTCAAGCCCGTACGCATCGACACACTGCGCATGCTCGACGGCGGACTGGTCAACAACCTGCCGGTCGACGTGGCGCGCGCCATGGGAGCCGACATCGTCATCGCCATCGACCTCACACAGAACAAGCATCCCGACTTCGTGCCGAAGAAGATACGCAATTTCATGGGCAAGGGCTTGAAGTGGCTCCGCCAACGTCCTGACTTCGTCAACTACAACCGCAACCGCAAGGATGCCGACCTCTGCATCAACCCCACGCTGAAAGGCTACGGCGTGACCAGCTTCAAGACGGACGACATCCGTGCCATGATCGACCTCGGCCAAAAAGCCGCCAAGAGTCATCACAGCAAGCTCGTGTCGATCAAAAAGAAGGCCAAGGGCAAGTGAGGCCCACAAGCCGTCAAGTTTTCCTTGAACCCATTCCCGCAACATACCGCACCTATTCTCTATGAAACTACCTCCTATCCTAAATAAACTGCTCTTGTCACTCACCCTCATGGGTGCCTGCGCCCCGCTGGGCGCACAAGTGACGACGCCAAAGGGCCATCTCTCGTTCCAACCTTTCTCGGGCAACGCCAAGATTCCCTTCAACACCACACGCGTCATCCACCAAGACCCCATGGGCCTTCTGTGGATAGGGTCAGACAATGGTCTCTATCGCTATGACGGCTTCCATGTGAAGCGCTATGCCAGCAGTCTGCTCCGTCCCAACTTCTTCACATCCAACGAGATCACCGCCCTCTGCGACGATGGTCACGACAACCTGTGGGTGGGCACGCGCATGGGACTGAACCGCATGAGCCTCAGCAGGGGCACCACGAAACACTACCTGCTCCACGACTTTGGCAATTCCAACATCATCAGCCGACTTTATCGCAGCAGAAACGGAGAGGTGTGGGCGGCCACCGAGGGTGGTCTCTATCGCTACGACCAACGCGCAGACTCGTTTGTGTTGCTTTGCAACCAGCGTGGCAACAGCAAGATTCCACATTGCTCCGTCACCTCCATCTGCGAGGACACGCGTGGTTGCCTGTGGTTTGGCACCTGGGACAAGGGGCTCTTCCGCTTCAACCAACACACCGGCCAATGGTATGAGATGCCCAAGTTCAACGCCATCAACTCCGCACAGGCGGTCTATGTGCGGCGCGACGGCCTGCTCTTCGTCGGCACCTGGGGCAAGGGCCTGTTCGTCATCGCCAACCCCTACGACACGGGGCGACCGCTCCAGGTGAGCCATTACGACCACCTCACCACAGGAGGGGCCATGCCGTCGGACGTCGTGTGGAGCATCACTGGCACACCCTCGTCACCTCGTGTGTGGGTGGGCACCAACCGTGGCGTGGCAACTTACGAAAACGGCCACGTCTCCACAGTATCCGAGAGCGCGCCGCTCGGCGCCGACTACTTCGGCCGTGGAGCCACGTTCGAGTTTGTCGATGCCAGGGGTGCCCTGTGGGCCAACGCCCGTGACCGTGGGTTTGTCATCGCCGCGCCCGTTCACAAGCGATTCCAGCAGGGATATCTCCCCGCACCCTTCGCTTCGTTCGACTATATCAACGCGCTTGCGTTCGCTCCCGACGGCACGCTGTGGATCAGTCTCCACAACGATGGCGTCATCTATCAAGACGCCCTCAGCCAGTGGCACAACCTGCCCACGGGCTGCACCACCTACGCCACCGCTTTCGCCGACGACGGCACCACGGTCATCGGCACCGAACAGAAAGGTGTGCTCGTGGCCAAGGGCGGACGGCTGGTAGGCAACTACACCACCGACAATGCCCCGTGGCTCAAGGACAACTGCGTCTACTCCTTTCTCTACACCCCCGAGGGCCACCTGCTCATCGGCACCTGGCGTGGCGTGAGCGTGCGCTATGAGGACGGGCGTGGCGCCTACTTGTCTGTGGGACCGCTCAAGCCACTCGCCGACATGCGAGTGCGGGCAATGGCGCGCGACCGACAGGGCAACTATTGGTTGGGCACCAAGGGCGATGGCATGGTGCGCCTCAGTGGCAGTCTCCGCCAGCCACGGTCGCTGCGTATGAAGCGTTATGACGAGCTCAGCGGCACGACCTACCGATTCAAGGATGTGACGTCTGTCGTGGCCGACCGTCACGGCAACGTGTGGGCCTGCACGCGCGACGCTGGCTTGCTGCGCTATGACCCGAAGCACGACACCTTCGAGACGATGAACCAATATGTGGGCATCCCCGACGAGGAGGTCTACGGACTGGTGGAGAGTCTCGACGGCAACCTCTGGCTCTCGTCGCGCAATAGCCTGCTCCGTTTCACCGACAACGAACATGGTGAGGTGGCCAATATCAAGATGTTCTCGCGCTCCGAGGTGTTGGGCGACGATGTCTTTGGCAACCATCTGGCCGCCGTGTCGCCGCAAGGCCTGCTCTGCTTCGGTGGCACGGGTAGCTACGCCACCTTCGACGAGCGACTCCTGCAGTCGAAGGCTGGCAGACCGCTGACCCATATCTCCGACATCCGCATCTTCAACCGGCCCCTGGCCGACATGGACAGCACCGACCGCATGGCCATCAGCCAACGCTTGCCACCCTATACCGACAGCATCACCCTGGCCTACGGACAGCGCGATGTGACCATCGAACTGTCATCGATGAATTACAACAACGCGACCGATGTGCGCTTTGCCTACAAGCTGCAAGGCTACGACAAGGAGTGGCATTACGCCGATGTCGATGTCCACCAGGTGAGCTACACCAACCTGCCGTCGGGCCACTACACCTTCCTCCTGCGGTCGACCGACGACAACGGCAACTGGAGCGCCGAAGTGCAACGGCTGGGCATCAGGGTCATGGCACCCTGGTACCTCCGTTGGTGGGCCTTCACACTCTATGTGCTGGCTGCGGCGGCCATCGCCTGGCAGGCGCTGCGTTTCCACAGAAACCGCGAGGAAAGCCGACGCGAGATACAGATGGCGCGCTTGGAAAACAAGAACATTGAGCTTCTGAACCACAAGAAGCTGCAGTTCTTCACCAACATCACCCACGACCTCATGACGCCGCTCACCGTAGTGCTGGCCACCGTGAGCAACCTCAAGCAGGAACATCCCGAGGACGAGGCGTCATTTAAGGTCATCGACAACAATACCAACCGCCTCATGCGCCTGTTGCAGCAGATCTTGGAGTTCAGGAAGTCGGAAACGGGCAACCTGCACCTGCGTGTGGAAAAAGGAAGCCTGACCTCTTTTGTCAATAAGGAGATAGAGAGCATACGGCCCCTGGCCAACAGCAAGGGCATCAAGCTGGAACTCACCATGCCCGAAACCGAGATGGTGGGCTACTTCGACACCGACGCTCTCGACAAGATTCTCTACAACCTCATCAGCAACGCCACGAAGTACAACCACACCGGGGGTTGGATTCGCGTGACGGTCAGCCAGGAGCAGACGGTGGCCGTCATCCGCGTCAGCGACGGTGGCGAGGGCATCGACAAGGACAGGCTCGACAGTCTCTTCACCCGTTTCTACGAGGGAGAGCACCGTCGGTTCAACACCTACGGTACGGGCATCGGCCTCTCCTTGGTCAAGGACCTCGTCACCCTGCACCATGGGTCGGTCAACGTCGTGAGCGAGCGCGGCAAGGGCAGCACGTTCACGGTGGCCCTGCCCATCAACAAGGAGGCTTATCAAGCCAATGAGATCGACGACACCACGGCGCTCATGTATGCTTCCAAGGAGACCCCGGACACCCCCACCGCCACACCGCAAGACAAGGACACCACCCTGCTGGTGGTGGAGGACAACGAAGACTTGCTCCAGATGCTCGAAAAAATCCTCTCGCAACACTATCGCGTGCTGACCGCCCACAACGGCAAAGAAGCCTTGGAGATGGCCGACCATGAGTCCATAGACCTCATCGTGACCGATGTTATGATGCCCGTCATGGATGGCGTGGAGATGACGCGAAGGCTCCGCGAAGACAAGCGGCACGAGAGTTGCCCGGTCATCATGCTCACGGCCAAGCGCGACGACGATGACCGCGAGGCCGCCTATCGTGTTGGCGCCAACGCCTACATCACCAAGCCCTTCAACACGTCGGTGCTGCTGGCCAGGGTGCAGAACCTGCTGCAACAACGGCAAAAGAGCACACAGGAAATGACCGAGTTTCTCTTTGGCAACATCAAGGATGTGAAACTGAGTGGCTCCGACCAAGACTTCATCAAGCAATGCATCGGCGTCGTGCAACGGCATCTCGATGATGCGGCTTTCGATTTGCCGGCCTTTGCCGACGAGGTGGGCACGTCCAAGTCGACACTCTACAAGAAATTGCGCACCTTGACGGGTAAGAGCACATCCGGATTTATACGTTCCATACGCATGCAAGCCGCTTGCGAACTGCTTCGCCAGAACCCACAGGCTCTCATCTCCGAGGTGGCTTATGCGGTAGGGTACAACGACCCGAAGTATTTCTCATCCTGTTTCAAGAAAGATTTCGGCTGTCTGCCATCCGAATATCTCGACAAGGTGGGGCGGTGACGAGCCAAAAGGTGAAAAATACGTTATTAGCGTCCAATGAGGCGAGAGGAAACATAATTCCATCCGTTTTACGCATTTTTCCACCTTCCACAGCGCTCAATACTTTAATTTTGCGGTCGACAAAAACCTACAAATGCCATGAAACGATTAACCACAACGTTCAGTTTGTTGCTGGCCATGATAGGCCTGGTGCTCTCCGTGCGCCCTTGCGAAGCCAAAGAGCGCAAGGTGCAAAACGCCAAGCAAATCACCGCGTCGACAACCTTGCGTGCAGGCCAGGACATGCACCTCACCGACTCCGTGGCGGCCATCGCGCCAGGAGCCACCGTGGCCATCAATGCCGCAGACGCCTGGTTGTTCTTCGACAACGTCCGACCCAACGACGTGGTCAGCCAATATGCCTCCCGCATACTTATCGGCGGCAAGCCTTTCGCACCGGGCACCAACGGTCGCATAGCCATCTACCGGAACGGAGCCGTGGTCATGGCGCAAAACGATGACTACCCTGCCCTCTGTGCCACAGACGGCAAGCGCTCGGTGGCATTCCGTTGCGACTATTATTACACCAACGCGCCGGGCGCCCATGTTCCCAAAGACAAGGTCAAGGACCTGGCGCTCGACAATGCCATCACACACATACGACTGGCCCGCGGCTACATGGCCACCCTGGCTTGCGAGCCCGACGGCATGGGCTACAGCCGCGTGTTTGTGGCCGACGACGATGACATCGACATAGACCTGCCCAGCCAACTGGCGGGCAAGGTAAGTTTCATACGCGCCTTCCGCTGGCAGTATCCCTCCAAGAAAGGATGGGTGGGAAGCACCTGGTCGGCCATGCCCAACGGACTGAAATATGCCTTCCAGCAGGCCGACCTCACTCAGTCGACATGGTATTACAACTGGGGATCGTCGCCCACCGTCGATCCGCTGAACGCTGACAAGAAGACCTACAACCAGGAGTTTGTGCCAGAGAAGTGGGGAGCCGGCGGACTGTGGGATGGCGTCTACAACATTCAGGAAGCCTCTCACCTCATGGGCTATAATGAACCCGACCACACCGAGCAGTCGAATGTGAGCGTGGAGAAAGCCATCGAGGAGTGGCCACTGATGATGCAGACGGGCATGCGACTGGGCTCGCCCGCCACAACCAACTACTCATGGCTCTACAACTTCATGGACAAATGCAAAAAACTCAATTATCGTGTCGACTATGTCGTCATTCACGCTTATTGGGGCGGCATGTCGGCCAGCCAGTGGTATAAGGACTTGAAGGCCATCCATGACCGGACAGGGCGCCCTATCTGGATCAAGGAGTGGAACAACGGAGCCAATTGGACCAAGGAGAGCTGGCCTTCCACGCAAGAGCAGCAATATGCCAAGCAACTGCGCGACCTCACAGCCATTGTCCACATGCTTGACACGTGTTCGTTCATCGAGCGCTATTCCATCTACAACTGGGTGGAAGACAAGCGGATGATCATCGACAAGAACGGAAAGCTCACGCCTGCCGGGCAGATGTACGCTGACGACAAACCAGCTTACTTCTTCAACCGGTCGAAGGAGGTCATACCGTCGTGGACGCTCTATGAGGCGCCCGTGTTGCGCTACGACTCCATCACGGCCGACAATCAAGTATGCCTCAGCTGGACCGACAACAACGGCGAGCAGGTGGACCACTACAACCTCAACCTCAACGGACAGGTGCTGCGCGAGGGCGTCAGGGAGAAGCTGGCAACGGTCGACATCAGCGAGGCCAGTCCCGAACAAGGGCAATACCTGTTCCAGGTGGAGCAAGTGTCAGCAGACGGAAAGCCGGGCAAGAGCTCCAACAGCGTGTCGCTGCAAACGGCAGCACCAGCTGAGCAAGGCCTGACATTGGGCGAGACATTGGTCAACCAAGACTGGCGGCCCATGCTCATCCCGACGCCCTACGCCGAAACGCCTGCGCTCATCCTGGGGACGCCCACCTACCGCAACAAGATGCCGCTCTCCGCGCTGACCAGCGAAGCCACGGCCAACCACTTCAGCGTGGGACTGCGACCTTGGCTCTACCAGCAAGCGCCCACTTTCTATGCGCCCGACACCTTGTCTTACATGCTCTTGCCCCAGGGATCCTACCAATGGGGCTCCATCCAGGCTGAGGCGGGCACCGCCGACGCGGTAAACACCACGTGGACGAAGGTGTCGTTCGGCAAGGCCTTCCACACCAAGCCGGTGGTGCTCGCCTCCCTGACTGTCGCCGACGACACCACGGCCACCGTGGCCGTCCGCAACATCACCAACGAGGGATTTGAGATGCGCATCAGGCACGAGGGGCGAGTCACAACCACACACGCCAGCGGGCGCGTGTCCTACCTGGCCGCCACGCCGGGAGAGGGCACCCTGGCCGGGAGACGAGTGTTGGTGGGACTGACCGACGACGGGGCGGTGGGAGCCAACCTCACGGGCGAGGGCCACATCGTCTACGACAAGCCATTTGAAGAGTCCCCCTACTTCTTTGCGCAGATGCAGACGGAGAACGACACCATCACATCCACCCTGCGACTGAAAAACAGGAGCAAGACGGGCGTCACGCTCTTCAAAGACCGCGAGAAAGCGGTGGCACACGAGAACGTGGCGGGTGAGCAGGTGGGCTACATGGCCGTCAGCAAGGGGTTGGCCACAGCCGTTGCGAAGACCGCGGCCAGGGGCAACGCAAGCGCCCGATGGTACTCACTCTCTGGCACACCCATGAACAAGCAGCCCCGTCGCCCAGGCGTCTACATCGCAAGGCAAGGGACAAGGGCCGTAAGAGTCATCATACGCTAAAGACAATAGGCTATCCATATACAAACAATCTTTTTTTTATTAACAATCACAACTCCTAAAAACATGAAGAAATTCTTTTTAAGAAGCGCCCTGTTCATCTTGATGATGAGTGGCGGCTGCCTAGGGAGTCCTTCGTGGGCGGCACATCCCAGTGATGTCATCACGGTGAGGTTTGCCGCTCCCAGTGGCGCACCGGCGCGAAGTGCTACTTCGACCGTGCCCGACGTCGTGACACTCAATGGCACAGGAGCGACGGCAACGATCCTTGTTGAGACCAAGGGGCTCGAACAGGATGTCCAGTTGACGGCGACAACAGGTTTCAGTGTGACGCCTGCCCGCATCAAGGCGGGTGCGGAGCCCACACAGGTCACCGTGACCAATGTGTCGAGCCGCAACCTGCAAGAAGGCAAGCTCATCCTCCGCAGCGGCGACATGCGCACCTATGTGACCTTGAAAGGCATCGGCACGCCGCTGGCCGTGAAGGACATCTCGGCCAACCCGGTTTATGCGGGCGGCACAGACACCGAGAAGTCGTTCGACGGCTTCAATCCCGGCGAGAACGGCTACACCGTCGAGGTGAAGGCCAAGACATCCGTGAGCGGCAGCACACTCAACGCCTACGCCGTGGCAGCCAACAAGGCCGGCTTCGACAGCTACATCGGCAACGAGACGGTGGGACTGCTCAACGGCGCCTCCTCTTATTATAGCAATGAGGGCATCTCCAACCCCGCCAATGGCGGCACTTTCTACAACACCGACGGCCTCTACCACACCTACCGATACGCCGTGACGCCAGACAAGCGCGTCTTCGTCTATCGTGACGGCATGCCCGTCGACACCATGCGCGTGGCCGACCTGGCCCTGCAGCCCGAGTGGAGCGTGGAAAACGGCGACATGAGCGAGAACCTCATCAAGAACGGCGACTTCGAGGGTGAGCACAACTACTCGGCCTCACGACACATCACCACCCGCATCGAGGGGTGGGACGTCTATCCCTACGACCAGTACAACTCCACACAGGACATCGTGGCTGAGGAGCGTTCCAACGAGGTAGACCAGAACAACCACGTCATCTCC